>NZ_PNDS01000218.1 GCF_005886535.1 Pseudoalteromonas sp. S2755 | reverse complement strand
TGTAGTGGCATAGTTAATTTGGCCACCCATTAAGAAAGAAATGTTATGCTATTTGCATACAAATTTGGGTGAAAAGATGACGAAATTAAAACGCGCAACGTATTCTGCTGCAATCAAATTAGAAACAGCTCAGCTTGTAGTTGATCAAGGCTACACGCAAGAAGATGCAGCCAAAGCTATGGGGGTTGGTAAATCAACTGTAAGTAAATGGGTAACTCAATTAAAGCAAGAACGGAATGGCCAGTCCCCATTAGCTTCACCAATGACACCCGAACAAATTGAAATCCGCGAACTTAAAAAGCAAATCCAACGAATTGAATTAGAAAAGGATATATTAAAAAAGGCTACCGCTCTCTTGATGTCCGACTCCCTGAACAATTCTCGTTAATTGAGAAATTAAATCAACGAGAGCGTTACCCAATTAGCGTGTTGTGTAGCGTATTCAATGTGCATCGCAGCAGCTATAAATATTGGGCCATACGGGATACAACGCCTACACCAGAGCAAATAAGGCTAGAAGCTGAAGTTAAAGCCATACATGCAATGAGCGGCGGTTCAGCTGGGGCACGGACAATCGCAGCAATCGCAACGAATAACGATTTTGAATTAAGCCGTTATCGCGCCGCTAAGCTAATGGTTAAACT
>NZ_PNDS01000217.1 GCF_005886535.1 Pseudoalteromonas sp. S2755 | reverse complement strand
CTGCATAAACTCAGAGAACGACTTAGCAATCACAAACTTTTCGTCTTCATCACGACCAAAGTTTATCACTTGTCCAACTGTGCCATTTTCGGCCGGATCAAAATCTAAACCAAGGTAGTTGCCTGCCCAATCATGGGCAAATGGTACCCACTTTTTATTGGCATAAACTTCTTTGATAAACCCAGGAACGTGAGAGGTTGAAAACATGCTCAGCTCTTTCATTCCCTCTTCACCTTGTGAATCGATGATTTCAGCCCACGAACACCATTCTTCATAAACTCTGTTCAAAGGTAAAAAATTGAGTCCGTAAAATAAACCAGTATTGATCTCATCTTTCTGGCCGTTATGTTCGAGATACATCGCTTTCAATCGCTCAGGCAGTTCAACACCGAGCTTATTCTCTAGACTTGCTATTTCACTCGCTGTCGCCGGCTGATTAAGATCACACAAAAGCTCAGGTAATGTCGCCTGTACCCATTCCATCAAATTCATTTTAATTACTTCCTTATCACTTAAATCTAAGAGTTAATTCCATTGATATCTAAAATACGCGTGTTTGCTCATCCGCCTTCAACCAAACCGAGCATGCCAATCATTGAATCGGTTCAGCAACTCTGCGCTATTTAGCTTACGATTTGCTGCGCTTTCAAGTTCCAACATATGCTCGCTTGGATCTGTACTTAGCACTGACAGAAAAACATTTTTGGCAAAGACGCCTTCTTGCCTCAACTCTAAAAGCGCCAATACAAAAGCGTTGAAAGTGGGGTTGATAATTTCTTCAAGATAATTTTCATAGAGCTTTGCATCTTCCAGTTCAAGGCGAGCTGCGAGTAAAGTAGCAACACCTTTAAAATGCACATCCCTATCGCTTAAATCCCACTCAACGGGAGAGAACTCAAACTCAGTATTATCATCTTGTGAAAGCCATTGTTGTGTCATGACAACGTGATAGAGCGTCATTACACTGTCATCAGTACATAAGGCATAACCGAGCAACTCATCTGGCTGGTGTATACCTTGGAGGTTTGTAAAAGTAGTTTTTACGGCATCTTTGACGAGACTTTTCAACTTATCAAAGTCAATCAAATCTGACATGGCACAACCTCCATACACTACACTCTGGATAACACACCAAACAGATCCGCAGGCTTATTTATCTGCTAATGACATCGACCCAACTATTTTGCCATTTTCGATTAAAAAGAGCCTATTTGCGATAGGTGCGTTGCCGTAACTATCATCGTTCCAAGCTTCGCTATGTAAATAAATAAACTTATCCAATAAATCGTGCGATGCGTCTCTGGATACCACCATTAATCCGGTACGTCTCGCTATTGAGACAAGTAGCTGTTCGGCATCTAGCATGTCGTGCGCTTTCAGCATTTGCGTTTGAGATAAAATCGCTTCACTGCTAAAAGACTCACCGCTGGCAGTTAATACTTGGTTGTTTAGCACTGCGGACGGGACAAAGGTTACATCTAAAGCATCAATATTTTGAAAAGCCTGTGGAACTACCACATTTAAATCGATCTCTTGACCATCTTGATGTGTTAAAAAAACGAAGTTATCTGGCGTATCATAACCAAAACCAATCACGACTTCTGGGTCATCTTCTGGGCCAATTAATACTGAATAAACCGCACCGTATTGAATACCAGGCCAATCTCCAGCCTTAATAATGGGGTAAATTGTTCTATCCTTTAAGTCCATTGCTATTTCCTTATCTAAGTTGTTTGGTAAAGTAGTTTCTATTGGCATGTCTGCAACAACATCTCCCGAAAACGCAGCTACCAATAACAGTATTAAAAAGACCTTCATAAAAATTTAAGCCTCAATCAAGTAAGACGTACTGCGTAATTGTCGGTTCGAATGTGTTCGTACTTATGCTGACGGTTGTAAGGGAGATAAATAGACGCACTAGATTTTTGGATTTATTTTGCGATATCCATATCATACTATCTAAATACGATACTATTCTCAGCAATCCCTGGCAGTATCCATGCTTTTTTATTAAATCACCTTTGTTCCTTTTTTCAAGGTAATTTTATTAGACCATTAATAAAAAATTCAGTGATGTAGAAAAAGGCATGCTTGCATGCATGCATGCCGTTTAGCCTAGGTTTTTAGTGGTAGTATAACCGAGAATAATTGAGTGCTAGCGTGTTGGTCTCAGCGTTTCAATAACCTTCGCATCCATCCAATATGGATTACCTTCCCAGTAACTCGTGCCGTCTCTTTTGACTTTTCTGTCACCTCGCCAAAAAAATAAGTACTTTCCGTCTGGTGATACTTTAGGTCGTTGCTCGTACGCAGCCGTATTAATCGTATCTCCCATGTTTATTGCGTTTGTCCATGTGCCATCTTGGTTACGAAAACTAATGTAGATATCAGGCGTGTTTTCACCTTCCTTTTCAGCATCCCACATAATATAAGACTCATCTGGCGCGATGTAGGGGTGAGCAATGTACTTTCCTTGGTTAATTGCATTACTCATTTTGTGCGGTGTTTCATATTTGCCATCAACAAGCCGTGAATAACTCAAATGCCCACTGCCGTCTTTCAAATCTAAGACATAAAAGTAGTGTGTCCCTTTTGCTGAGGTAGTATAACCTCTGATTGGAATATCTTTAAAAGGCTCGATGTTTTGTATGTGTGAAACCGGTGGGCTAAATTGCTCCTGATATGCTTTTATGTCTGCTTCGGGTATTGACTTTTCAATCCATTGATTGTTTTTATATTGCATCACAATCCATGTTGGTTTTTGATATTCTCCACCAGAGCGAGTAAAA
>NZ_PNDS01000216.1 GCF_005886535.1 Pseudoalteromonas sp. S2755 | reverse complement strand
CTAAATAGCAAAATTTTCGCCGTGTTATCGACCAGACTTTCTCGCATCAAAAGAGATCACTTAACTAAGCGAATTAGTATAATAAGTCTCTCATAATTAAGCGTAATCCTTGGTAGTTACTAATAAACTGAGTTACACTGTAATACCAATTTAGGTTTCTTTCGTGCAGTAAAGCGAGTTGCCGGAAAATTCTACTTTATCGTTGCGTACACCTTTAAC
>NZ_PNDS01000215.1 GCF_005886535.1 Pseudoalteromonas sp. S2755 | reverse complement strand
CTTAGCTCTGGCAATTGCGGCTGCAACGGCGGCTTTGCGTGGATCTTCCTCGGCGCTTTCCGTTGGAGCGGCTTCTGCTTGCTCGCCTGCGCTTTCGCCAGCTTCTTGTGCCTCTTTAGCGGCTTTCTTGGCCTTAGCTCTGGCAATTGCGGCGGCAACAGCTGCCTTTTTATCGCTTGGCGCTGCATTGACTTCAGGTTCTGCGGTGTCTTCTGCGGCTGCTTTTTTGGCTTTAGCCCGGGCGATTGCAGCAGCTACGGCTGCCTTTTTATCATCTGCTGCAGCTGGCTCAGATTCAGGCGCGGTTTGGGCAGCGGCCTTTTTCGCCTTTGCACGGGCAATGGCGGCGGCTACTGCATCTTTTTTATCTGTGCTTTCAGGCTGATCAGTTTTTTCTTCTTTATATTTACGCGCTTGCGCTTTGCGTTTTGCACGCTCTTCAGCAATGGCGCTGTTATCCGGCTCTAATTCGCCATTCTCACCTCGTTTGGCTTTGGCGCGTGCAATCGCAGCTTGGACCGCGGATTTATCTGACTGCTTATCTTTAACGCGTGAGAGTGCTTCTTGCACTTTTTCTTTATCTGCGGCTTTTGGTGCAGCACCAGCTGAACGGCGTTTATGTTTATTTTGACGCTCTTCTTGTTCGCGCTCTAAGCGCTCCTTTCTTGCCTCAAAACGCTCTTTAGCACGCTCAGCTTTGACTTGTTCAAGTTTTTGTTCGCGAATGTCGGCTTTGGCAACTCGGTAGTATTGCACCAAGGGGATTTCGCTTGGGCAAACATAAGAGCACGCACCGCATTCGATACAGTCAAAGAGGTTGTATTCCTCTAATTTTTGGTACTCTTTGCCTTTAGCAAACCATTGTAACTGTTGTGGTAATAAGCTTTGAGGGCAGGCATCTGCACAGGCACTACAGCGAATACATGCCTTTTCATCACCTGGGATCGCAAGTTCTTGGTTGTCTGGCGCGAGTATACAGTTGGTGGTTTTGACCACAGGGATCCTAACCGATGGCAAGGTAAAGCCCATCATTGGACCGCCCATGACTACGCGCTGCGCCTCTACTGGCGAAAAGCCTTGTGAGTCTAGCAGGTGCTTTATTTCAGTGCCGAGTAAAGCCCACACGTTGCTTGGCTGAGTAATGGTATTACCGGTCACGGTAACTACACGCTCAATAAGTGGTTTACCCTCAAAAATGGCTTGCCAAATTGCGAACAGTGTTCCAACGTTCTGCACTAGAACGCCGATATCCGCTGGTATTCCAGCACTTGGTACTTCTTTGGAAGTTAATAGCTTGACCAGTTGCTTTTCACCACCAGAAGGGTATTTGGTTGGCACACTACGGACTAAGATATCCTGATTATGTTGAGCTGCTGCGGTGATCGCCGCAATGGCTTCAGGTTTATTATCTTCAATGCCAAATAACACTTTTTGTGGCTTCAATATGCCTTGTAGCACTTCGACGCCTGCGATGATTTCTTTGGCGTGCTCACGCATCAAACGATCATCGGCTGTAATATATGGTTCGCACTCAATGCCATTGACGACTAAAAACTCAATGGGCTTTGGGCTGTCTGCTTTGACATAGGTTGGGAATCCCGCACCACCCATACCGGCAATACCAGCCTGGTGGATAATATCGATAAGCTGTTTGTTATCAAGCGTGCTAATGTCGCTAATTGGGTTCAGTGGTGTCCACTTATCTTCACCGTCTGGGCGCAAAATAATACTGAGCTCAGGTAGCGCGGATGGATGCGCCGATGGCATCGGCTTTATCGCTTCAATGGTGCCAGATGTGGGAGCGTGAATGGGGAGCGACCAGTTCGTGCCGGGAGCCGTCAATGCTTGCCCTTTAAGCACGTGCTCGCCAGAGTTAACTAACAGGCTACCATTGGCACCAATGTGTTGCTTTAGGGGCAGGATTAGTTTATCAGGCAAAGGTAAACGAGCAATCGGTTGTTGGTTAGATAATGTCTTTTGCTCTGGTGGGTGGATGCCACCTGGGAACTGCCACAGTTTTCCACTTTCTATTTGTTCAAGTAATGTTTCCACTTAAACCTCTTAATCAATCTGTGTCACAGGAATGGCATGTAGCTGCCATTTCCACGTTTGCTTGGTCTGTGCAACTGGGATCATATCAATACAATCGACCGGGCAGGGCTCGACACACAGATCGCAGCCTGTGCACTCGTCAACTAGCACGGTGTGCATTTGTCTGGTTGCACCAACGATGGCATCAACGGGGCAAGCTTGAATGCATTTGGTGCAGCCAATACATTCGTCTTCACGAATGTAAGCCACCTTCTTAACCGGCTCTGCGTCTTCCCCACCAGCCAGTGGTTTTGCTTCAACGCCCATTAAATCCGCCAGTTTTTTCACTGTTGCTTCACCGCCGGGAGGGCATTTATTCACATCATCGCCATTTGCAATCGCTTCAGCGTACGGTCGACAGCCGGGATAGCCACACTGACCGCATTGAGTCTGTGGCAGAATAGCATCTATCTGTTCAACAATTGGGTTGCTTTCAACTCGGTATTTCACTGCTGCATAGCCAAGCACAATACCAAAAATAAGCGCCAGCGCACCCAGCGCAAGTAATGCGTAAAGTAATGTCATATCTAAAACTTAACCAATCCAGAAAAGCCCATAAACGCAAGCGACATGAGTCCTGCGGTGATCATTGCTATCGATGCACCTTTAAACGGTGTCGGCACGTCAGCGACTGCTAAACGCTCACGCAAAGCGGCGAATAGCACCAAAACCATAGAAAAGCCAACCGCAGCGCCAAAACCATAGACAGCAGACTCTAAAAAGGTGTGGTCTTTTTTGATATTAAGTAGTGCAACGCCAAGCACTGCGCAGTTAGTAGTGATCAAAGGCAAGAAAATTCCCAGTAACCGATACAAGGTTGGGCTGGTTTTACGCACCACCATTTCTGTAAATTGTACAACTACCGCGATAACCAAAATAAAGCTCATCGTTCTTAAAAAAGTGAGGTCAAGTGGCAATAAAATATACTGATTGACTAAGTAGCTGGTGACTGAGGCTAGCGTGAGAACAAAGGTGGTCGCTAACGACATTCCCACTGCGGTATCCAATTTTCCAGATACCCCCATAAATGGACATAAGCCCAAAAATTGGACTAAAACGAAGTTATTCACCAGCACTGTGCCAATGAGCAACAAAATGTATTCGGTCATTCCTGCCTCTATAACTTATTCACTTTATGCGGGTTTTCCCGTCAAATCGAGGTGATAGTTAACTGTATTAAAGAACTTACTAGGTGCAAGTTTTGACTGGATTTAATTTTGCTAAAAATACTTTTTAGTAGAATTAAACCGGTAGCACCGTTCTGCTTTGAATTTTTTAAGTGAAAACATGTGCCTACTATCATTGAAGCGAGCGTCTCAAATAGTGTGAGTCCGTAGCTTGTCATGTAATGCTGACAGTTTTCATTCAGTTATTAGCAAGTAATCCTAATTCAGAGTTTGCTTATCTGGCTAAATATATGAGCTTTGAGCAATAAAATCATGGTGATAGAGTAATTTTTATTGCTAGATCTTGGATTACCGCTAGCGTTGAAATAATCTTCAAGCTTATCTTTGTGAACTTCTTAGATCGCATGGATAAATTTGAATGATAATTCCTGCCAATAGTAACACAGATTGTAACTGGTGTGGCAAATGATAGTGTGCGAAAGTCAGTGCAATGATGCGGTAAAGGGAAGGGCAAACAAGTTGCCCTTGGAACTTTCGTTGAACTTGGATAAGGGCTCAATTACCCAAGCTTTAGTTACCTAGATTTCCTTAGGTTTTTCGATGTAATAGCCTTGTACACCATCCAAACAAAGTGTTTCGACTATGTGTTTTTCCTCTTGGCTCTCGATACCTTCGGCAAATACGTTGACACCGATACGGTGCGCAAGGTCAACCATTAAGCGCATAAAATATTGGTTATTCTTGTCTTCTTCAAGACCGCGAGTATAGCTTGCGTCCATTTTAATATAGTCAGGTTTTAAGTCTCTAAAGAACTTAAATGACGTCAAACCCACACCAAAACGCTCAACGGTGATACGAGCACCGGCACGATGAACCATATCAATAAAGCGCTTACTGGCTTTAATATTTTGCTGTAAGCCAAACTCGCTAACTTCAAATACCAGCTTAGGGGCTAGATTGGTTTCTTTTAACAACCGACGCTCTAACCAGATCACAAACTGATCGTTATGAGCACTCGATGCGGTAACGTTGATCCCAAAATACTTTTCATTAAAATTACGCGTTTTGATAAGTTCTAGCGAGGTGTCGATTATAAGTTGATCAATCTCGATGGCCATTTCTAGCTTTTCCGCCATGGCAAGGAAAGAGGCTGTTGGTAGCATTTGTCCTTCTTCGGTTTTGAAGCGAGACTGGATCTCAGCATAGGCCTTAGAATTTTTACCAATTGGCATGATATTTTGCATCATCAAGCTAACCCGCTTGCTGCTGATCACATCGCGGATCACGCGGCGCCAGTTTTGATTGCCAAATCCAGCACTGACATTATTCACTAAGTCAGACTCACGTTGAATATGCCAAGCATTGGCTTGTTTGCTCTGCGCCATACTCATCGCATTATCGACAACCGAGAGTAGCTCTCCAAGTGGTTTACCATTCTCATAAGGCACGATCCCAGTGTTTGCAACCGATGATAGTTCTTGGTTTTGCTGAAACTGAGTAAAGCGTGCTTGCAGAGTTTCACCAAACTCTTCTGCTTCTTTACTTGGTACATTGGGTAAGATCACCGCAAAATCCGAGCTATTTAAACGGAATACTTGGCTGCCAGCATAAGTGCCGGTGACGTGTTTGATGATATCCGATACTGACTTAATATACTCATCGCCTTTTTGATAGCCACGGGTTTGGTTTATGACCTGCAATTCAGAACAGCGGATCATCGCCAGTGAGCCAAATGCCTTTTTGGCAGACGATTCGATATACTGCTCGTAGTACTCAACGAACATATTACGGTTGCCAAGATCAGTAACTACATCTTTATACGCCTCTTGCTTGATAGAGTGGGCGGCGTTTTTAATGTCTTCTTGCTTTGATTTTAAAAAGCTGGCTAAGCGTTTAAAAGAGGGGATTAAATCTTGGCCTAGTTCTGCCACTTTGCCATCGTTAAAGTCAAATTCAATATTGTCGGTAACTTGGTTTTGCGTGATGTATGAATCTACAGCATTGGCCACTGTCATACTAACGTTGCGATTCAGTTTTTTATAGACGCCTTGCATAAAGAAAACAGGAATAAAGGCAACTAAGGCTGAAATAATGATAAGTAGTAGTAGGGCTTGTTGTAGTAGTTGCGCCTGGCTTTGTGCATTGATCAAGAATTCAATCTTGATGTCTTTGGTATCGTTAACAGCAAATTGGGGGCGAATCGCATTGATATTTGATTCTATGAGTTCGGCAATAAAGGGGAGGTTGCTCGGTGTATTGACTTGCAAAACGGTTTGACCGTCAAAGTCTCGTACGATAAAAGTTGAGAAAACATCTCCGCTATTTAAGGCCTGACGGATATGTTCAGGAGTAACTTCAGTGAGTTTCTTATCCTTTATATACTCTGTCACCATGGTATGGGCACTTTGTTGTGCTTTGTTGATTGCAGAGTCAAAACTTGTTGCGAAAAAAAAGCTACCAATCAAGGAGAATAATAGCCAAGAGGTGACTTGGAGTACGATAAGTTTTTTAAAACCAGCCATAGTACGCTTCTTAAAGAGAGTTATTCCATAGTATCGGATGCATTGCTAATTTCTTTATCAAATTCATCGGTTTGATTTTTGTCTGGTCGATAAATTACAGAGCAGGTTGTTATCAGAGCAAATGCAGTGAGAATATTGCTTGTAGAGTAGTGTAAATGCTGGAAAAAGTCTAATGCTTTCGCGGAATTGGCTCCCCCTCCCCGACTCGAACGGGGGACCTGCGGATTAACAGTCCGTCGCTCTAACCAACTGAACTTCGGCAGACCATCC
>NZ_PNDS01000214.1 GCF_005886535.1 Pseudoalteromonas sp. S2755 | reverse complement strand
AACTGCACTCTCGCCACGCAACACAGATGAACTTGACTACTTCTATAGGCAAAATAGCCTGATACTTATCACTACAATAAGAGCTTATCTCTACACCCGGTAAACTAACCGCGCGCTCTCCCTGCTGCACACCATAGTCACTATTCGTCGTCAGCATTATCTGGAATAGGGGGCTATGCGCTGTACTTCTTGATACCTTTAACCTATCTACCAACTGCTCAAACGGCACATCTTGATTCGCTTGCGCATCTATATGCACCTGCCTGATATGCTTAAAGTAACTCGCCAAATCCGCCTGCGCCGTATCCACACGCAGCACCAAGGTATTCACAAAAAACCCTATCAACGGGCTTAATTCCGACTGCGTTCGGTTCGCCACCGGTGTGCCCACCACGATATCACTACTGTGGCTATGTCTTGATAGTAACTATGGCCACTC
>NZ_PNDS01000213.1 GCF_005886535.1 Pseudoalteromonas sp. S2755 | reverse complement strand
TGGCCGCTCGGGAACCCCTCCTAAACAACGGCGGTGATAATAACAAAGTTTTTTTCGAAGTAAAGAAAACTACTAAAGTTTTTCGGAAAAAGGCCGATAAATTCGTAATTAGCAAAATAATCGGTTGGAATACATGCAAGTTGATGGCGTTTTAATCAGTGAGTCGCAATTAGGGCCCGCATTAAATATCAGTGTTCATGAGACGCGCTCTGCCGATTTTGCCATGCTGTTATCTATGCTATCAACTGATGCACTAGACTTTAGCCAATTTCATCTACCAAAATCTGAAGCTGCCGCGAAAGATAGCTCAGAAGAAACACTAAAAAAGCAATTTGAAATAGGACCACAAAAGCCGCTTGCACCAAAAGAGTACAATATGCTTATTGGTCAGCATAATGCGCAGCTGGTATCTATGGGAGCGATGGCGACCTTGCGATTGCAAGAAAATTTAAATCCAGAACCTTTTGCTGCACGAAATGATAAAAAGCATATTCCACTCGACGTTGTAGAAAATTTGGAACCAGCGGTTAAAAGACGTTTGGCAAGTACGCAAGGTAAACTTGCCTTAGTCGCTGAAAAGGCAATGGATGCGGCTGGTTTCTATGATCAAATTGCAACGGGAGATATGCAGAGTATGTTACGTGCGACGGCGTAACAACATTAGCTGCTTTTACTCCTTTAAATTGAGCAAGTTTAAGACAAATAGCTATTAAACTTGTCATTTTACAACTGTTTGCTTCGTTACTAGACTGACATTAAACGCCACGCTTATCGTGCTTCATGTCTAATACCAATTGAATTAATTCTCTAATCAATTTGAAGGGTGAAATAGCAT
>NZ_PNDS01000212.1 GCF_005886535.1 Pseudoalteromonas sp. S2755 | reverse complement strand
AATGAGAATTATTTTCAAAAAAGTATTGACTCATTGTTAGATCTAACTGATAATCAATATCAACAAGACGGCAACGTGTTGTTTCGCCAACTCAGTTAGTAAGGTTGATAGTTGTAAAGCCCTGTCTACCTGATGTACTCACTACCTTGAGATTGGCATTAGTACTCTAGTTTGTTTCTCGACCCTGAAACACGGCTGGCCAACGTTAATGGCTTGAATGAACTTAATTCAGTCGCCCCTAAACCTGACTAAGTTTATTCTCACAATTTACTTGCTACATTGCTCAT
>NZ_PNDS01000211.1 GCF_005886535.1 Pseudoalteromonas sp. S2755 | reverse complement strand
ATTGCTGAATAAGATTGAGCTTATTCGCGATGAAGTGATTGCCAAAGGAGATAGCAAGATTAATGAGCTATTGGATAAGTATCCTGAACTTGAGCGTCAAAAAATGCGCCAGATGGCGCGCCAAGCAAGTAAAGAAGTAAAAGCTGAGAAGCCAGGCAAAGCCTACAAAGAACTATTTCAGTATTTAAAAGAAGCCATTATGCCTTAACTCTATTATTGTTGTTCTGGCACAACCCAAAAAGGCGCTGATGCGCCTTTTTGCTTATGATTAGGGCCTGTTTACCTTTCAAGTTTGTTTTTGCAGCAGTTTGATTGGTATTTATACAAGGCAGAGCCTGCGTAGCATAGTTATTCTATGTGAGTCAGGCGAGAACACAGTAGAAATACTAATCAAGCGCTGCCCTTTTTTT
>NZ_PNDS01000210.1 GCF_005886535.1 Pseudoalteromonas sp. S2755 | reverse complement strand
CGAACAATATCGTTGTTTCGAGGGATGTGCATTCTAAGCATTCCCAATTTTTTGTCAACACTTAGTTTTGAATTTCTTTAGAAGAAGTTTCGAACCTAAGTTTTACTTGACCCCCAACTCGTTAGCTTATTGCTTTTCAGCGTAGCACCCCGTGTCAGTGGGGTCGCATTATAGGGCGATCCGATTTTAGTGCAACCCTTTTTTTAAAGAAAATTGCGAAAAAACGTTTGTTCGAGCAAAAATAAAGCGAAACGTCCATAAACCGCACTAAATGATGATTAAATGGACCTACATAATGTCATTTTATGGCTGCTTTATACAGTTAACGCACTATCTCACGCTAGGCCTCTATATAGTTACAGTATCGTAGCACTGGTTCTCCTTATACCAGTTGTATTAAGTAAATGATCTATCTTGAAGCAGGGAAATAGCTTTAGTAGCAAGGCAAAAATTTTGCTATTTAGTTGTTCTAAATGAGAAATTTTTAACGAAGCTAATATGCTATTTCACCCTTCAAATTGATTAGAGAATTAATTCAATTGGTATTA
>NZ_PNDS01000209.1 GCF_005886535.1 Pseudoalteromonas sp. S2755 | reverse complement strand
TCAAAGCCGTTGCAGCAATGCAGCGGTTTTTTGCTATGTGGAATTTGAGAGTGAATACCACAAGCAATCAACACATCGCGAGGCAAGCTCGCTCCTACCGCAGCATCAGCACTAGGCAGCGTGGTCGGAGGTGGTTTACCCGCCAAGCTATTGTGCTTGGCAGAAAAGAATAAAAGCATTACTTCGTAACATCGCGAGGTTTTCTAAACCTAATACCAAATTGATTAAAT
>NZ_PNDS01000021.1 GCF_005886535.1 Pseudoalteromonas sp. S2755 | reverse complement strand
AACCGCAACCGGTGTTTTCCCTAAAACTCTCTGGCTAGACAAGGAAAAAACTAAGTTGTGCTTTAGCAACAATGAGTTGGAACATTCCTTATCCAAACCTCAGGTTATTTAGATCTTTTTAGGGTAGATGTGTACTAAAGAAAGTTAGTTGAATAGTTGGGTAAGAAGTAATCAAAGGAGGCTAAAGCCTCCTTTGTATAATGTGAACGTTGACTACAGTTTATTCTCAGCGAGTGCGATAAAGAAACTATAACTTAATGCGACATCGTGAATACGCTTAAAGCGACCAGACGCACCACCGTGGCCGGCTTCCATATCGGTTTTTAGCAGCAGTAAATTATCGTCTGTTTTATATTCGCGAAGCTTAGCAACCCATTTTGCAGGCTCAAAGTATTGCACCTGAGAATCATGTAAACCCGTGGTTACAAGCAGATTTGGATATGCTTGGGCTTTAACTTGATCATAAGGTGAGTAAGACAGCATGTAATCAAAATACGTCTTCTCATTTGGGTTGCCCCATTCGTCGTACTCATTTGTGGTCAGCGGTAGTGTTTCGTCAAGCATAGTATTGATCACGTCAACAAATGGTACCGCAGCATGGACACCATCATACAGTTCTGGCGCTTGGTTAATGACTGCACCCATTAATAGACCACCCGCGCTGCCACCTCTGGCATAAATACGCGAAGCATCACCATATTTTTGTTCAACGAGTGCTTTTGTAACATCAACAAAGTCGTTAAAGGTGTTCTTTTTATTTAACTTTTTGCCATCATCATACCAAGGGCGACCAAGCGTTTCCGAACCACGAATGTGTGCAATCGCATAGACAAAACCACGGTCTAAAAGGCTTAAGCGGCTTATAGAGAAAGTTGGTTCAACATTAGAACCGTATGAGCCATAACCGTATTGTAGTAACGGGTTAGAACCATCTTGCTTGAACTTATCTTTACGATAAACAATTGAAACTGGTACTTTTATGCCGTCACGTGCGGTAATGAAAATACGTTCAGATTGGTAGTTTTCAGGTGCAAAGTCGCCCAATACTTTATCTTGCTTTAACAGTGTTTTGTCTAAACTAGCAAGGTCGACATCATACACAGAAGCTGGGGTTGTCATACTCTGATAACCAATTCTTACCGCATTTGCATCTAGGTTTTCGTTACCAGTTAAATAAACGGCGTAAGCCGGATCGTTAAAGGTCAATCGCTTGCTTTCGTTATTTTCTAAATTTAACACGGTGATTTGGCTAAGGCCATTTTCACGCGTTTCGTAAACAAGGTGCTGATTAAATAGCTCAAAGCTATCTAGTTTTGCATCGGCATTGTGCGGCACGACGGTTTGCCATTTTGAAATATCACTTGCATCACCAGCTTTAACACGCATCAGTTTAAAGTTTACCGCATCTTTGTTGGTGTGGATATAATACCAGTCGCCAAGTTTAGCGATGCTATATTCGTGACCATTTTCTCTAGGAATAAAGCGCTTTGGAGTTGCCTTAGCATTATCTGCGTCTAGTAAAGAAACACCAGACGCTTCGGTACTTGAGTGGTGAATGTATATTTTGCTTTTGTCTTTGCTCTTTGAGATGTAAGTGTAATAGCTGTTATCTTTTTCTTCGTAAATCAGTTCATCTGAGCTTTGGGCTGTGCCTAGAGTATGACGGAATACTTGATAACCGAGTAAAGTAACCGGATCTTTTTTGATGTAATAGATGGTCTTGTTATCGTTTGCCCAAACGATAGGACCTGAAGCACCTTCAATCGTATCGTCCAATAATTTGCCAGTCGTTAAGTCTTTGATTCGAATCGTATAGATTCGACGACTTAACGTATCTTCAGCAAAGGCTAGTAGGTTTTCGTTGGTTGAAATGGAAAGACCGCCGACACCGTAATAGTTTTGACCTTCAGCGCGGATATTCGCATCAAAGATAGCTTCTGCATTTTTACCATCTTTGTGTTCGCTGCGGTAATAAGTGAAGTATTCTTTGTCACCTTCAGTAGCACTAAAATAATAGTAACTGCCGTTTAGTACCGGCACGCTGCGGTCATCTTTGACCACTTTATTTTTGATTTCTTCAAATAAGGTTTGTTGGAGTTGCTCTGTGTTTACAAGCTTGCTGTCGGTATAGGTATTTTCTTTGGTTAAGTGTGACAGCACCTTTTCATCGCTTCTAGTATCGTCACGTAGCCAGTGATAATTATCGACAAGCTCTTGACCGTGAATGGTCGTCTTGTGTGGGATCTTTTCTGCTACCGGCGCCACAACGGTTGCGGATTGTTCTGCTTTAACGTCAGATGCTGCTTTTTGAGATGGCGCTTCTTGACAACCAAGTACAGCAAGCAAAGATGCTGCTACTAATGTAAATTTAAATTTCTTCATTTTTATTCTTCTGTAATAAATCAATTCATCGAGTCTATCTAGTTCTTATTATGAGGACAACTAATTGAGACGATATTTTGTAACAATCGTGGAAAATAAGATGTGAGCTTTCAACTAGTCGATATCAAAACGTCCCACTAAACGATCTAAGTCTTTGGCTAACGTAACTAATTGGTCTGCGCCTGCATTTAATGCGGCTGTTTCTTCTCCGACTTGTCGTACGGAAACATCCACCGAGTCAATTAAACGTCTAGTGTGGCCTGCATTTTCTCCTTGTAATGAGGCTTGTGACGCTATATTTGAAACCGAAGTTTTAATTCTTGACACTGCTTGTGCGATATCAGTAAACGCTTGCTGAGCGCTCTGTGATTGTTTGATGGCCGTCTCAGATTCGCCTACGCTCGACGTCATTTGGGCTGATACCGTCCTCGTTTGTGCGATGAGATTGGTTAACACTTGCTCTATTTCCTGTGTGGCGTCATGTGAGCGCTGTGCAAGTGTTCTTACCTCATCAGCAACCACTGCAAAGCCCCGACCTTGTTCACCTGCACGGGCGGCCTCGATCGCTGCATTTAATGCTAAAAGATTAGTTTGCTCTGCGATAGAACGGATCACGCCTAAAATGTTCGTGATATCTTGGCTTTCACTTTCGAGTTGGTTCATGGCGTTGGCGGACTCAGCCAACGAATGATTAAGCCTCGCAACCTGCGATACTGTGCTTTCTATTGTGCTGTTACCACGTTGGGCATGATCGTCCGCTGTCACAACATCCTCCAAAGTATGACCGCAGCTTTCAGTGATCTGTGCGGCAAGTCGCTCTACGGTTTCAGTGGTCGTAGTAGCACTGGCGGAGTCTTCAGCCTGCGCATGGCATTGATTGCGGATATCGTTGATACTTTTTTGTGACCCTAATGCAGCATCATTCAATGTTGAGGCATTACTTTGAATATCTTTTACGAGCGAATTAATTGAGTCCAAGAATTTATTGAACCACGCGGCTAACTCTCCAATTTCATCATGCGTGACGACTTTTAAACGTTTGGAAAGATTGCCTTCACCTTGTGCTATTTCTTTCAGTCCGTCAGACACCATTTCAATAGGTTCTACTATCTTGTTGGCAAGCGTTATTGCGATGATAATAAACAGAATTACCATGACAACAGCGATAATCGTGATACTAATCGTCATATCGTAAGCTGAAGCTAAGATCTCATCCTCATCGATCACCGCGATAAATTGCCAACCGAGTGTCTCAGAGCGATAAATCTTAGCGTCATAGGTTTTATTATCCGTTTCAATAGTAAGATAGGGCTCATTTTTGGCGCTGCGAATGGCTTCGTAAAGTGGGCTGGTGAGATCTTTGACATGTTTAAAATTATTATTTTTATTTTTAGGATCGGCAAGTACAGTGCCTTCGGCATCAAGAAGAATTAAATACCCAGACTCCCCAAGACGAATATTGCTAACGATATCAGTCAGTGTAGCAAGCGTTACATCTAATGATTGCACGCCAATCACTTTGCCGTCACGTTTTATACCTGTGGCAACAGAAACCATTGCCTGACCTGTTACCCCTTGATAAGGCTCAGTAAGGATAACCTTGCTGGGATCTTTAGAGGCATTTTGATACCAAGGGCGCTTTCTCGGATCGTAATTACCAAGAGGCTCAGCTGGGTATTGAATAAAACCACCGGATTCAGTGCCAAGGTATACAAATAATAATTCGTCGTGCGTTTGTCCAAATGCGCGATAAAGCTCAAAAATATTGGCTTCGGTTTGACCATTTTGTAGCGGAGTCATTGATTTCTCAGCCCCCAAATAAGAGGTGGTATCCTCACCCACTTGTTGCACTGCTTTGGATTCGGCGAGGAAGCGCGCATTTTTCTTCATCTGCTCGAAAAATAGTACAAAAGACTGTTCGGCTTGTCTTATTTCATTGCCAGAAGCATCAAGGAATTTATCAAGAGAGTCGCTTTTGGTCTGAGAAATGCTGACCACAGAAATTGCTAAAATAGGAATGATCACAGTGAGAACAAAGCTAATAATGAGCTTTTTGCGCATTTTCATACAGACAACCCTTAACTATCCGAGTGTTTTTATTATGCTCCTAGCAGGAGCGTATATTCTCAGGGTAAAATCTGAGCCACGGGCGTGGCTCGTTAAAGTCTGTATTATAAGCACGTTGCAGTGGCAGATTTCACCAGTCAATGCGCTTCAGAAATTAAAACTAATGTTACCCCTCTAATAGGTTTAGCATTGGATCTCATGTTTTTTAAGTAATTTATAAAAATCAGAGCGATTACGCTGTGCAAGTTTTGCAGCTTCCGACACATTCCCTTCGCAAAGTGCCAGTACTTTTTGGATGTAGTCATACTCAAACTGACGTTTCGCTTCATTTAATCCTGTAAACGCATTCTGCTCTTTATCTTTAGGCAGGGCTTTTTGTACGATATCTTCAGTGATCATTTTACCAGGCGTAATAGCAACACAATGCTCCACGATATTATGGAGCTGACGGATGTTGCCCGGCCAATGGTAATTCAACAAGTGCGTAATACTTTGTTGGTTAAATTGTTTTTCGCCATCGCTAAGTGTACTTAAGAAGCGTGATGCAAGTAGTGGGATATCTTCCAATCGCTCTCTTAGGCTTGGGATTTCAACAGATACCACGTTTAAGCGATAGTATAAATCTTCACGAAATTGTTTTTCGGCAACAGCGCTTTGAATGTTCTTATGGCTTGCAGAGACAAAACGAACATTGACCTTATGCTCAGTTTGGCCACCCACCGGACGAACGGTTCGCTCTTGTAAAACACGCAGTAGTTTAACTTGCAAATCAAGCGGCATATCACCAATTTCGTCGAGGAATAGGGTGCCGCCATCCGCTGCTTGTACTAAACCCTCTTTGTCGCTCACCGCGCCGGTAAACGCCCCTTTTTTATGGCCGAATAGCTCAGACTCCAATAGGTGAGCGGGCATTGCGCCACAGTTAATCGCAATAAATGGGCCTTGCGCCTGATTACTGGCTAAATGGATTGCTTTTGCTGTCACTTCTTTACCGGTACCGCTCTCGCCTTGAATAAGAATATTTGCGTTACTGCTGGCAAGCGCTTGAATTTGCTGTACCAATTGACGCATTGCGGCACTTTGGAATAACAACCCATGGAAGTTATTTGGATCCGAAGTTTGTGCAGTTCTTACTTTTCCTGCAAGCGCCTCATTGATGACATCGAGCATCTGCTGAGAGTCAATCGGTTTGGTTAAAAAGCTCACAAAGCCCTGTTGCATGGCATCTACAGCGTCTGGAATTGAGCCGTGAGCAGTCATCATTACAACGGGCATGCCAGTGTAATACTTCTTTATTTGCTCATTAAGTTCAAAGCCGTTCATGTGCGCCATTTTCAAATCGGTGATGACCAAGTCGATAGGCATTTGCTTGAGGATATTTAACGCTTGCGTACCGCGATGCGCAACTTCAACTTCGTAGCCGTGACTTTCTAAACGCATTGCCAGTAGCTCAGTTAAAGACGTATCGTCATCCACTAAAAGTAACTTTGCGCCCTGTTGTGTTTGACTCATAGTGAATCCTCCTCAAGTGATGGGGTTTCAGAAAGATCGGTTTCTAAACGTTGTTTTTCGATGTCGGCAAGCTTCTGTTTTAGCTCGGCAAGCTGCTTTTGTGTCTGTAGCAATTGCTCTTGGTGCTGTTGCGCCTTATTGTCAGAATAATAATTACTGATTTTTTGCTCACGAAGGCTTTGCGTATGCCAAGCTAGCGATTCAAACCAAATGTTGTAATCCGTTGGCCAATAATCTTGTAGTTTTACTTCTTCAATGGCTTTAAGTTGCTTAGTGGTTGAGTCTGTACCGCAATAGGTGTGAATAAAGCCTTGTAAGTGCAGCGCACCTTTATAGTAATCGTTAAATGTCACGTTATGTTTTTTGGCGCATTGGCTGACTAAAGCTTTGATCACCTCAGCTAAAGGTACAAACTTAGCGCTGGTTTCTGTTTTTACAGGGCCAATAAACTGCTTTGTTTGCTCGACGTTTTGCTTCGTTGTGGCACAACCACCGAGCAAAAATAGCGTGATACTTAATGCGATGTATTTCATTTTGAATCCCTTTTTGGAAAGGCGACTTGAATACTGGCGCCAGATTCTACTGGTAGCCATTTCACATAGCCTTTTAATTGCTTCACACACTCAGAAACAATGGCTAAACCTAAGCCACTGCCATTATTATTTTTATTTTTCTCACCACGAACAAATGGCTGGAATAACGAATCGGCTTCATTGATGTCGATGCCATCACCGTCGTCACGGACTATCAGTAATACCTCGCCATTTTGTTCTTCAATTGAAATAGTGACATTGCTTTTAGCGTGATCGATGGCATTGCTCACTAACTGAGTTAACACTAATTTACATGGAAGATACGGCACTTTTAGCCCATCATGATTTTGCCAGTTCATTATCACATCAGTCTTCCCTAGCTTATCGCTAAGATGCTTAGAGACCTCCTCTTGGATAAGATTCATTTCGGCGTCGTGATGTAGACTATCGGGGTGACTGGCCGCGCTATAGCTGAGCAAATCATCGATCAATGAGCCAAGCTTTGCAACAGAGTTTTCCATAATGGTGAGAATACGTTGCTGTTTTGGATTAACATCTCCAAGTAATCCACTATTTAATAAGCTGCTTCCTTCGTTTAGTGATGCCAAAGGGGTTTTAAGCTCATGAGTAACATGGCGCAAGAAGGTTTCTTTTTGTTGTTGAATGCGCTTAAGTTCGAGCCTTAGCCAATTTAGCCTGTCACCCAATTGCTGCAATTCATGACTGCCAGAGAGTTCTACCGACTTATCAAAATTACCTTTACCTACCTCAGATACCGCAGATTCTACCTGATTAAGCTGCTGACAAATCCGGTTGATCAAAAAGATGCTGATGACGACAAGGGTGGGTAGCAAGACAACGAGACCAAACATAAACCATGTTTGCAGCTGCACGAAATGAGCTTCTTGATCAGATAAGCGCTTATTAAGTGTTTGCTGAAAGCTTTCCTCGAATTGATTAAGCACCTTAACCAATTGTTGGAACTCTTCAGCTTTTGAAGTGGCATTGATCTCATCGGGAGCAAACTGTCGCCATTTAGCAACAAACAGCGAATCGGGTAGGTTTATTTTTAATAATTGAATGCGCTTTTTGGTGTTTTGCCACTTCTGCTCGATGCTTTCTTGCAGTGTTTCACTTTGCAACAGCTGATTATTTTGCAGTGCTTTTTCAAGGGCACTGATATCCGCTTTTACAAAATTATATTCAAGGATAAGCTTTTGATTCTTATTGTAAATATCCTGCGTTTTTTGTTGGTTTTTGGATAGTGCTTGGGCGTACCACAAAGTCAGTGTGAGTATTGGAAGCACACCAATAAACATGGCAATAAGTGCCTGTTTTTGTAATGACTGAGAAAAAATTTTTTTCACGATGCTAAATCCTTTAAAAGGGTGCACAAATTTCAATCAAATGGCGTTGCGAGATTTGCAAAATTTTCCATCCAAAAATTTACTTGTTGCAAAGCTGCGACAATCTAACTTCAAGAAAAATAAAGACTTTTTATTTTTCGCTTTTTTAACTGTTGCCATTTAGCAACAGCTTGCCTTAATCCAACCTTAATCTTTTTAAGTGGTTTTTCTTAACTTGTTGATAAATGGTGTTTTTTCAATTTTGGCATCAAAGTTGGAATAGTTATCTCGAAAGCGAAAAACGAAACGCAAAAACAAATGCAA
The DNA here is from genome assembly GCF_005886535.1 of Pseudoalteromonas sp. S2755. Lineage (GTDB taxonomy): Bacteria > Pseudomonadota > Gammaproteobacteria > Enterobacterales > Alteromonadaceae > Pseudoalteromonas. Next base: position 840 of record NZ_PNDS01000021.1, on the reverse strand, counting down.
AATCAGTTTTTAGCTTTAATAGCAAAATGTTTAACACAGAATTTAGTTTTTAATCTTATGAGGAAAGCACGATGAAAAATCTAGCAATCGCAGCATCAGCAGCAGTAATGACTTTGGCATCAGTAGGTGCACATGCAAACACTGATTTCGACAAATTAGACATGAATGGTGACGGTTACATCTCTATTGAAGAAGCAAAAGCAGATGAAGGCCTTCTTGCTCAATTTAACGAGTTAGACGCAGACCAAGATGGTCAACTAAGCCAAGCAGAATTTGATAACTACGAAGGGTAATTTGCCGAGTTATCACATCACTTTAATCGTTAAGGAGAAGATCATGAAAAATTTACTAGCAGCACTATCAATCACAGGTATGACATTGGTTTCAGCATCGGCAATGGCGATGGACGACTTCGAAAAGTACGACACTGATGGCAGCGGCACAATCAGCATGGCTGAAGCACAGGTTAATCCTAAGTTAGCTGAGCAATTCAAGACACTTGATGTTGACGGTAACGGCGAGCTGAGCGAGTCAGAGTATGAGCACTTTGAAGGCTAATTTAAAAGCTCGATATCGGTGAGTCTTCGGACTCTCCGCCAAGAGTGAACTTTAAGGAGAATATGATGAGAAATCTACTAGTAGCAGTATCCCTTGCTGGCCTGTCAATGGCATCAGTTAATGCAATGGCTGGTGACGACTTTGCCAAATACGATGCCGATGGTAGTGGCACAATTAGCATGAGCGAAGCGAAAGTAAATCCAAATCTTGTTGAGCAATTCACTCAGCTAGACGGTAACGCCGACGGCGAGTTAAGTGAATCAGAATTCGCAAATTTTAAAG
>NZ_PNDS01000208.1 GCF_005886535.1 Pseudoalteromonas sp. S2755 | reverse complement strand
AGGTGAACACAATTAGGTGAATAAGCGCTAATTTTTGACCTGACAGAGTACAAATATAGAACGCTATAAATTCTAACATTTCAGCTATTGGTCAAATGCGGACAGCGGTACTAACATCTTTCTGTCCAATTTCGTTGGTTGGCAAGGAAGGTTAAAAATTGTGTAACCTCTTCCGTTCCCATTGTTTCAGGGTGACGCTTGTGGTGAAAGTTAATGAATGCCTTAACCCAATATAGGTAGGTTTTTTCTGTTCTAATGCTGTAACCACGGATACGCATTTCCTCCTGAAGACCTTTCAGAAATGGGCTTTTTAGACTCATGATAACTCCTTACCTTATGTTGCTGTATATGCGCACAGTATTATTTGGTATTCTCGGATATCAAGGGAAATAATGAAAAATTTTTTGCGCGTTTACGCATGAATAGATTAAAAATCTTATTTTTTATCAAAAGGTTATGCATCTGCGATTTGAGATAATAGGTTTGGGAAACGCGCATGCGCATTTTTCTAGATGGTATATTTAGCAGAATGCTGATAAGTTCTTTGCATACTGATAGTTAACTGTGTGCGTTTTCACTGGTCCAATGAGGTAAACGCGCATGCGCACGAATAAAATGTTATACCTAAAAGGAGTTGTCATTTGACAGATGAAAATAAGGCTCTTACAAAAGCGTTGGAGTGGGTAGTTGAAATTGATCCCCCAGCAATTATTGCTTCTGTAAAAGCAGAGAGAGAGAAATATCCAAATTCAACTAACCGTAAATTGGCAGAGAAAGCTTTTTCATCAGCACGCTGGAAAGCAACCTCTACAGGTTTTGCCACTGGATTACCTGCAAACCCATGGACTGCTGTTCCTGCTGCTACTTTAGATGTTGCAGTAACGCTTCGAACTGAAGTTGCCGCGGTTGCTCGTGCTGCCGTAATTTATGATGAAAATTTCTTTGACGATGATGAAGCAAAATGGGAGCTTTTGATTCCTATATTTGGTCTGAATGTTGGCAGCCAAGCTCTCAGAGAGTTCGGCATTAGAGGCGGTATGGGTGTAACTAGAGTTGCTATTAAAAAATACTTGTCAAAAGAGACTCTAAAGCAATTCAAAAAGATAATGTTGAAATATTTTGGGATTAAAGTTACTCAAAAAGGCGTTATCACTAAAACGCTTCCTGTGGTCGGCGGATTAATTGGTGGTGGATGGAACTATATAGAAGTTGGCCGAGTGCGAAAAAGAGCAATATCGTACTTTGAGTCAGCTTAGGTATAACAAGCAAATAAACAGGGACTAAAACTGCGGGCTCTTTTCGCATCGCTCAAGTTTAGCCCGCAATTTTTAGCCCGTTATTTGGTCGTTGGTATGACTCCCACTGTCAAGTTAAACACACTGATCCTTGCCTAACTTTAAGCCATAATTTCTTAACTCGACGTGGCACCTGTTTTCAGTCTATGTTCGTGGTTCAATGCTGCGTTAGCTGCATTGCCATCCTAACGCCGTCGGTGGTTGTGCCACACCCCAGGGTGAGAGCATACTTC
>NZ_PNDS01000207.1 GCF_005886535.1 Pseudoalteromonas sp. S2755 | reverse complement strand
AGAAGTTTTAATACTAAACAGCCGCAATCCGGCCATTTTTTAGATGCAGTCAAAGTGCTATTTCGCGCAGTATAAATAACCTTCACCATGCTATTTATCGCGGTTTGAAGTTATCTCTGTGTTTCGTTTTGAATGTTTAGGAGATCAATATGCAATTTCCAGAATTTGAAACACCACGCTTGAAGCTTACGGCGCTATCCGAATGCGACAGTAATGCTATTTTTGAACTATTTTCAAACCGAGAGGTAGTGAAATACTACGATTTAGAGGCGTTTAGTGAGCGATTACAAGCTGAAAAACTCATAGATTTCTTTCATTCTCGATTTTATAGCGGTGTTGGGATCCGTTGGGCTATCCGATTAAAAGACACTGAGCAGCTTATAGGTACATGTGGTTTTAACTCATGGAACTCAGCGATGAAAAATGCAGTTATCGGTTATGATTTGATGCCGAAATTTTGGGGAAAGGGTTATACCACGGAAGCATTACACCAAATTATCACCGCAGCGTTTAGTGGTTTACTAGCATGTGGCGCACTGAATCGAATTCAAGGAGATACGGTGCCGGGAAATCATGCGTCAGAGGCTGTGTTAGAAAAGCTAGGTTTTAAAGCTGAGGGGGGGTTAGACGACAAAGTGGATATTGGAAAGAACAATTTCACGACTTAACGTGCTTTGGGTTATTAAAGTCAGAATTTAATCGCTGAACCAATATTTTTTAAAGGAAAGACTATGGACATCTGGACACTACTTTTATTTATCCCAGCGTGCTTTGCCTTGAATATGGCTCCAGGGCCAAATAATCTTTTAGCGCTAAATAATGCACGTCGTTATGGTTTTCGTATAGTTCTACTTGCAGGACTTGGAAGGCTCGCCGCATTTTGTGTGATGATTGCGCTTGCCGCTTCAGGCCTTGCAGTTGTGCTGTATACGTCGGAAATATTGTTTCTTGCCATTAAGATTTGTGGCGCGCTCTATTTATTATGGATTGCTTATAATTTATGGCGCTCAGACGTTAGTCCAGTTTCAGATGATGTCCGCAATCTGAGCATTATCGGACTGATGAAGCAAGAATTCGCCCTTGCAGCGGGTAATCCAAAAGCAATTTTGATATTTACCGCTTTTCTCCCTCAGTTTGTCGACGTTGCAAAAAATGTGACAAAGCAATTTTCACTATTGGGAGCTACTTTTCTCGTTCTGGAGATAGTGGCTATCACTATGTACGCTGTTATTGGGCTATATCTAAGGCAGTGGTTTAGTAAACCTAAATTGGTTAAACGTTTTAATCGTGCATGTGCTTCATTTTTGGCGCTATCTGGCGGCAACTTACTGGTGAGTAGACAGTAGCGATGCCAAAGTTAGTGACTCGCCAGCCCACAAAGTGATGCTACTTCTCAATTCACTCATCTGGCCTTGCGCGTGCTTGACAATAATTAGGGCCTGTTGACCTTTGCTGTTTGACTTTTGTTCTCCTGAGTGTGTTTTGGTCGCGACGCTCGACTTGC
>NZ_PNDS01000206.1 GCF_005886535.1 Pseudoalteromonas sp. S2755 | reverse complement strand
CCAGAGAGTGGATTGACTGCAGCGTGCTTAGCCTATGTCATTTATACCTCTGGCTCGACAGGGCAGCCGAAAGGCGTCATGACACCTCATGTTGCAGTTGCGAGGCTGGTAATCGAGCAGTCTTTTATGGAGTTAAGTGCTGAAACCGTCATGCTGCAAAGTGCGAACATTGCATTTGATGCGGCGACGTTAGAGTTATGGGGACCCTTACTGAATCGTGGTCAGGTTGTATTGTATCCTCACGGATATATAGAGGTAGAGGCACTGAACCAAGCTGTTGAACATTACGGCGTGAACACGCTATGGCTAACTGCAGGCTTATTTCGAGAGTGGTCTCTAGCCTTACCATCGACATCACCGCTGCAACAAGTATTGGCTGGAGGGGATGTATTAGATCCTGCTGCAATCCACCGTGTTCAGGCACAGCTACCGCACGTGACGCTGATAAATGGTTATGGTCCAACAGAGAATACCACATTCTCAACGACGTATACTTTTGCAAATCCGCATACCTTAGCGCTTGTGCCGATTGGTCAAAAGCTTGCAACAGATCACGCATTAATACTCGGTCCAAATGGAAGTTTGGTCCCACAAGGGTGTGTTGGTGAATTGTATGTCGGTGGTGATGGTTTGGCGCGGGGGTATTTGAATCGTCCTGAGCTCACCGCTGAACGCTTTGTTGATAATCCGTATTATTTATCGAGTGATCCACATAGTCCGAGCCGCTTATATCGTACCGGCGATTTAGTACGTTACTTAGAGGGGGGTAATCTAGCCTTTATAGGTCGTACAGATGATCAAGTTAAGATCCGTGGTTTTAGAATAGAGCTTGGGGAAGTTGAAGTGCAGTTAGCTCAGCAACCTGGGGTAGATTCGGTGTTGGTGAAAACCCTGAAGTGGGCTGACAGTGTACAGTTAGTTGGTTATATCAAGTCAAATCAGGTGCTGGATAAAGAGGCAAAGCACGGATTGGTCAAAGATATAAAAAGTAAGTTAGCAGTAACGCTCCCAGATTATATGGTGCCGAGCTTCTTAGTTGTTGTGGATGAATGGCCATTAACGGCCAATGGTAAAGTAGACAGAAAAGCCTTACCAGAGCCAGAAGGCAGTGCACTGCAAGGAGAGTATGTAGCACCGGTAACAGAAGTGGAGCAAAAGTTAGTTGATATTTGGTCAGCCTTACTGAATATACCGAGCGATACAATCAGCACCACGGCGAACTTCTTAACACTAGGGGGCCACTCGCTACTGAGCATTCGCTTAATGTCAGAAATAAGACAGCAGTTTGCCGTAGCGCTGCCAGTACAGGCGGTATTTGATGCGGAGAATTTGGCAGCGCTTGCGACACGCATCAATCAGAGCCAAGGCAGTGACGTGCGTCCAGCTGTAGAAGCGATGGCGCGTACATCAAGTATCCAGCCAGTTTCTTTTGCGCAGCGACGATTGTGGTTTATAGACCAACTACAAGGAGGCTCGGCGGAGTACTATATGGAATTGTAACTGGAATTGTCAGGTGAAT
>NZ_PNDS01000205.1 GCF_005886535.1 Pseudoalteromonas sp. S2755 | reverse complement strand
ATTATACCAGATGTATTAAGTAATTGATCTATCTTGAAGCGGGGAAATAGCTTTAGTAGCTAGGCAAAAATTTTGCTATTTAGTTGTTCTAAATGAAAAGTTTTTAACGAAGCTAATATGCTATTTCACCCTTCAAATTGATTAGAGAATTAATTCAATTGGTATCCACTCTCAGTTATTGCCAAACAGCGGTTGCGATTTGATGCTCAGCCACATACAATTTCGCGACCTGTCTGTTTGTAAACTACATTACTTTGGCTGTATCTACGACTTTCTCTTCTACGGGGCCTTTAGCCCAGCATTTCCCGGGCTACCAACCAAGGCAGCCCCAAATTGATATGGCTATCGCGGTAGAAGAAACCATACAAAATGGTGGACAATGCATCGCCGAAGCAGGAACAGGGACGGGTAAAACATTTGCTTATCTCATTCCTGCTTTTCAGTCTAAAGGTAAAGTCATCGTCTCAACCGGCTCCAAAGCGTTGCAGGAGCAATTATTCCACCGTGACGTACCGACCCTAAAAAAGGTGCTTAGCAGTGGGAAAAAAGTCACTTTGTTAAAGGGTAGGGCCAATTACCTTTGCCCTTATCGCTTGTCACAGCATTTAAGCCATGTACCTACTGACGATCCAGATGTTATGCATCAACTTGCCATGGTTGCAAAGTTCGCTTCTGAAACACACAGTGGGGACTTAGCTGACTGTGTTGGTATCGAAGAAGACGCAAAGGTATTACCCTACGTTACCTCAACTGCAGATAACTGTTTAGGGAAAGAGTGCCCAGACTACGAAGACTGTTATATCCGAAAGGCAAGATTAAAAGCGGTCGATGCCGATGTAGTAGTGATCAACCATCATTTATTTTTTGCCGATATGGCGGTAAAAGATTTAGGCTTTGCGGAGCTAATGCCAACCGCAGATAGCTATATCTTCGATGAAGCACATCAATTACCGGAAATTGCCAGTGACTATTTTGGTGAAACTATCAGCACTAAAGCTTTGCAGGCGCTTATTAACGACTTAAGGGTGATCTACCGCTCTGATATTCCAGATATGTTACAACTTGGTAAAACACTCAATAAATTGGAAACCAGTGTCGCCGATTTGCGTTTAGTATTCGGTGGCGATGGTGCTCGCGGTGATTGGCGTGAAGCGCTGGCGAATAAACCGATTTGCGATGCCATGCATCGAGTGATAGCTAACTTAGACTTTCTCTATAAAGTACTCAAACTTTGTCTTGATAGAAGTGAAAAAATAGAACACCCATTTGAAAAGGTCATGACCTTTAAAAGCCAGTTTGAACGTGCCTTTGATACCAGTCAAACTGGATTTAGTTACTGGTTCGAAACCACAAGACGCTTTTTATCTATTCATATCACGCCGCTTGATGTATCAAGTAAGTTCGCACAAATTGTCCAAAACACTGAGGCAAGCTTTGTATTTACCTCCGCCACCTTATCCGTTGATAATTCCCTTGAGCACTTTAGTCGTAGCTTAGGGCTCAAACCGACCTCACAATTTATTGTTGAGAGCCCATTTGACTATAAGCAGCAAGCCTTGTTATGTCTGCCACGCTATCTACCAGAAACCCGTGACGACCTAATGCCACATGCGCTGGTAAAGCTTGCAAAGCAAGTGATTGAAGCGGCAAAAGGGCGTACATTTTTACTCTTTACCAGTTATCGCGCGATGCATTTAGTGTACGAAGGGCTGAATACGGCGCTGCAATATCCCATTTTTATGCAAGGGCAAGCATCTAAACGGATAATTCTAGAACAATTTATTCGGCACGGAAACGCCGTACTACTTGGTACAGCCTCGTTTTGGGAGGGCGTGGATGTGAGAGGTGACACTTTGAGTTGTGTTGTCATTGATAAGCTCCCATTTGCTTCACCAGATGACCCTTTGTTGCAAGCTCGTATGCGTGACGCTGAAATGCGTGGATTAGAACCCTTTGATGCAATACAACTCCCCCAAGCTGTAATCGCGCTGAAACAGGGGGTTGGGCGATTAATTCGTGATGCTAACGATAAAGGTGTACTGATTATTTGCGATAATCGCTTAGTTACGAGAAAATACGGCCAGACGTTTTTAAGTAGTTTGCCTGATATGTCTCGCACGAGAGACTTAAATAAGGCAATTCGATTTTTAGAGAATATTGATAAAAATGAAAAATAACCTGTTGGCCATAGACGCCTCCACCGAAGCACTCAGTATTGCATTGCACTATGAAGGCAAGTTTATTCGCCACTTCGAGGTTTGCCCACAGCAGCATAGTCAAAAGATACTTCCCTTAGTTGAACGTATCTTACGCGAAGCCGATATCACCCTTAGTGAGCTTGATGGCATTGTATTTGGACGTGGGCCTGGCAGCTTTACGGGGGTGAGAATAAGTACAGCAGTTGCGCAAGGCTTAGCATATTCTTCAGGTCTTAAGTTGGTTGGTGTTTCAACTTTGCAGGCGATGGCGCAACAGGCATACATGGAAGCAGGCAAGTCCAGTGTAGTGTCGGCAATAGATGCACGAATGGGTGAAATCTACTTATGCCAATACAACGGCGAAACTTGTGGTGTTATTCAACCAAGCACCGAAGAAACAGTTATTAAGCCTGAAAATATCGACTTTACATCGAGTGGCGCGGCAGGTGTTGGTACAGGATGGCAAGCATTCTCAGAGCTTGCTACACAGCTTGACTGCGAAATCATTGACAATATAACGTTACCAGACGCTTATTACATGCTGTTTATAGCCGACGATAGTTTCACACAAGGCTTATCTGTGGGTGCCGCTGACGCCCAGCCGCAATATGTGAGGGATACTGTGACGTGGAAAAAGTTGCCAGGTCGAGAATAAAGGCGTATTTTTATACAAGCACTTCGTATTTATTGAGCTAAACCGTGAAACTAAATTCAATCATTCAACAAGCAGGTACATATCAAGTAAAGCCACAGCCTAAAAAGGCCGTGAGCCCTGCTATTGAAGACGGAAATACGGCGAAGCTCAATACCGCACAGATCAAAACCAGTGAAAAGGGCATTGCGTTGGTGGAGCAGTTCCAATCGCAGCAACGTTCGACTATCTACGACCGCCCTAGCTTTCGTACTGGACAGGCAATTAGTGAATACAAAGCAATTGCAACGGAAGCAAGACGAGATGAGATAAAAAGTATGATTGGCGTTTCTGTTTACGCGTAATACCAATTCACTTAATTAAGTGATCTATTTTGAGGCGAGAAAATCTTGTCGATAACACCGCTACCGCGTCCTGCTATCGCCAAGGTACCTACATCCATGTAGGCAAGACGAAAATTTTGCTATTTAGTTGTTCTAAATGAGAAATTTTTAACGAAGCTATTATGCTATTTCACCATTCAAATTGATTAGAGAATTAAGTCAATTGGTATAA
>NZ_PNDS01000204.1 GCF_005886535.1 Pseudoalteromonas sp. S2755 | reverse complement strand
TTGGATCTTATCATCTCGGCGGTTTTATCCGGTTGTGAAGGCTGGAAAGATATCGAAGTATTTGGGCACAGTAAACTGCCGTGGCTCCGGCAGTTTAGAGCATTTAAACACGGTATTCCAACGCGACATAGCATTGCACGAATTCTTAAGACAGTAGAGACTGATTCGTTGGTTTTAGCCTTGTTCAGTTGGGTCAACGAACAGCGCTCTCAGTCTGGTAGGCCAATCATTGCGTTTGATGGTAAAACTCTGCGCGGTGCCAGTAAAAAGCGTGAGGATAACTTACACTTGGTGTCTGCTTTTGATTGCGAGTCTGGTTTAACTTTGTATCAGCGAACGGTAGAAAATAAGTCCAATGAGATACCGGCAGTTAGGGCCGTATTGGATGTGGTCGATATTTCATATTCAATG
>NZ_PNDS01000203.1 GCF_005886535.1 Pseudoalteromonas sp. S2755 | reverse complement strand
ATAACTGTTTTTTAATCACCTTAAACTATCTTCTTACCTAGCCAGAGAGTTTTGAGGATAACAAGGCGAATTTACGCACCAATAGCTGGCTATTGGAAGTGGATTCAACGCAGTTAGCGCTAAAACTGGCTGCTAGAAAGGCATTGATTATCCACAGCTCAGGTTACTCAATAAGCTGGATATGGAGATAAAATGGGTAAAAAGCAAGCGACGTAAAATAATACCAACTTGCTTAATTAAGTGGTCTATTTTGAGGCGAGAAAATCTTGTCGATAACTCCGCTACCGCGTCCTGCTATCGCCAAGGTACCTACATCCGTGTAGGCAAGGCAAAAATTTTGCTATTTAGTTGTTCTAAATGAGAAATTTTTAACGAAGCTAATATGCTATTTCACCCTTCAAATTGATTAGAGAATTAATTCAATTGGTATTAGATCACGGATACTGAACTCAA
>NZ_PNDS01000202.1 GCF_005886535.1 Pseudoalteromonas sp. S2755 | reverse complement strand
GCACACGCAGCACCAAGGTATTCACAAAAAACCCTATCAACGGGCTTAATTCCGACTGCGTTCGGTTCGCCACCGGTGTGCCCACCACGATATCACTACTGTGGCTATGTCTTGATAGTAACAATGACAACGCACCATGTAGCAGCATAAAGGGTGACAGCTTATGTTTCGTCGCCAGCCCTTGCAGTTTCTGCGATATCTCCGCCGGTAATGTCCCTGACACTACCCCGCCTGCAAACGCCTTCTGCTTCGGCCTTGGATAGCTCAGCGGTAAACTATGTACCCCAGGGAGTGAATCTAACTGACTTTCCCAATAGCTCAACTGCTCTTCTAGCACCGCGCCTTCTAAATGCGTTCTCTGCCAATGGGCATAATCCGCATATTGGATTTCAAGTGCACTCAGTGGGCTCGCTTTTCCTTGACTAAAGGCATCGTACAATTGGAAGAACTCTTGATTTAATACCTCCATCGACCAACCATCCGACGCGATGTGGTGCATATTAAATAGCAGAACGCCTGCACGCTCGGACGTGTGAATATAGCGTACTCGTATCATGACATCCGATGCTAAATCAAATGGCTGTACAAACTCATCATTGACCAGTGCCGCTACCGCTTGCGCCTGAGACGCTCCTGATAAATGTCGCACGTCCTCTTGTGCTACCTTAATCTCTACCTCTGCTATATCCTTTATCTGCTGTTTTGCTTCGCCATCTACTTCAACATACACGCTACGCAACACTTCATGTCGTGCCACTATTTCATTCAAGGCGCGCTCTACCACCACCAAGTCCAATTCACCTGACACTTCCAGTGCCATTGGCATATTGTACTCCGCCGAGCCTCCTTGTAGTTGGTCTATAAACCACAATCGTCGCTGCGCAAAAGAAACTGGCTGGATACTTGATGTACGCGCCATCGCTTCTACAGCTGGACGCACGTCACTGCCTTGGC
>NZ_PNDS01000201.1 GCF_005886535.1 Pseudoalteromonas sp. S2755 | reverse complement strand
AGTGGGTATTGAAGATAATTTTTTCAGTATCGGGGGGGACTCTATCTCGGCTATCCGCTTGATGAATGCGTGTAATAAAGCACTGGATTTAAACATCCCAATTTCAGCCTTGTTTGAGCATACCCATATTGCCGCAATCGTCGACAACTTAGAGACGCTGAGCGTGGATATCGAGATTAAAGCAGACTCCGGATCACAACAAGAACAAACTAATAGCATGAGGATTTAACCATGTTGTCATTGCTCGCTGAACTGAAAGATCACAATCTCTCAATCTGGTTGCAAGACGGCGGACTAGAGCTGTCATTTGGCGCGCAAGCGCCAGATGCTGCGCTTGTTGCAAAGTTAAAGTCAAACAAAACACAGCTAATGGATTACCTTGAAGCAAAAGCAATTTTTTCAAAGGATGCGTTTAATACACTACCAGAATTAAACCGTCACCCACTTTCGTTTGCACAAGAGCGGTTACTCTTTATCGAACGGTTAGAAAATGGCACCAACGCTTATCATATTCCGTTTTTAGTTGAACTCTCTGAGCACATAGAGCTTGCGCGATTAACGCAAGCACTAAATATCGTGTTAGATAGGCATGAAGTACTTCGCAGTGTCTATCGTCAAGACGAGCAAGGGCAAGACTATCAAGAAGTGTTGAGCGCCAGTATTGAAATTACGCCTAACCCTGTAGCTGACTTAGCTGCGCTTAATACGGCTGTTAAACAAGCTATTAGTACACCATTTGACTTAGCCAATGAGCCTATGTTCAAGGTTTGCTGTTGGACAATCGGCGCTGAACGTTACGTGCTATTTATGTGGCACCATATTGCGTTTGATGGCTGGTCCACCGAAATCTTTATGCGTGAGCTACACCAAGCCTATTTTATGCTAGCTTCAGGCAAAATGCCTGAGCTACCAGCGCTTGAGTTACAGTACCAAGATTATGCAAAATGGCAGCGCGAGTACCTCAGCGGCGATACCTTAACTAAGCTTTTAGAACACTGGACTGATGCACTTGCAGGCGCTGAGCAGCTTGAATTACATTCGCCACTACCAAGGCCAAATGAATACCAATATCACGGTGCCGACCACCGTATTCATTTGGGTCGAGAACGAAGCGAAGCCCTAAAGGCCATAGCCAAAACGCAGCAAACCAGTCTTTATGTAGTACTGCTCAGTAGCTGGGCGTTAACATTACAAGCAACCAGCGGTCAGTCAGATTTAGTCATCGGTACGCCATCTGACAACCGTCATCTAAGCCAGACACAAAATCTTATTGGCTTTTTGGTCAATAGCTTAGCCCTGCCAATTCATATTGATAACGCACTCGACTTTAATGCCTTACTCCAACAAATACACCAAACCCTAAAAGCGGCAAAGGCACACCAAGATCTGCCATTTGATAAATTGGTCGACGCCCTAAAATTACAACGGGATCCGTCTCGTCATCCGCTATTTCAAATGATGTTTTCACTTGAGCAGTTTAAAAACAACAGTGATGACAGCAGCCAACAGCTGTTTACACCAGTGCATGAGTCGCAAGTAAAAGCGCTCCATAAAGTGGCTAAGTTCGACATTAGTTTACTGCTACAAAATGGGGACAAAGAAGTATTTGGTGATATTAACTACGCCACCGCGCTATTTCCAAGTGACTGGATCGCAACCCTTGCTGAGCGCTTTATCAATATTATCGATCAGGTGATCGCCAGAACCGCACAGCCACTTGCAAAAATAGTCCTACAAAATAGAACTGAGACTGACACACTCCGTGCTTGGCACAACAACGCCGAGTCGTTTGCCACCGACAAAGATCTGGCCAGCTTAGTAGAGCAGCACGCCGCTAACACCCCTGAGCTGACGGCCATGTTAACCAGCAGCGGTGAAGCGCTGTCTTATGCCGAAGTGAACGGTAAAGCCAATGTCCTTGCACAGCAAATCCTTGCTCAGCACCCCAAAGCCC
>NZ_PNDS01000200.1 GCF_005886535.1 Pseudoalteromonas sp. S2755 | reverse complement strand
TGGCGTGTTTCTTTAAGCATATCAGGCAGGTGCATAGTGATTCGCAAGCGAATCAAGATGTGCCGTTTGAACAGTTGGTAGATAGGTTAAAGGTATCAAGAAGTACAGCGCATAGCCCCCTATTCCAGATAATGCTGACGACGAATAGTGACTATGGTGTGCAGCAGGGAGAGCGCGCGGTTAGTTTACCGGGTGTAGAGATAAGCGCTTATGGTAGTGATACGATACAGGCGAAATTTGATTTAGAAGTCGACCTGAGCATGAGTGATGCGGGGGTAGGGTTAAGTTGGACGTATGATGTCAGCCTATTCAGTGAAGAGTCGATTAAGCGGTTGAACGACCACTTATGTCGTTTGTTGACAGCGCTCAGTGAGGAGCATGTTGGAGATATCGCTCCCCATGACTTGAAGATGCTATCGGCGGCG
>NZ_PNDS01000199.1 GCF_005886535.1 Pseudoalteromonas sp. S2755 | reverse complement strand
AATTGCCAGAGCTAAGGCCAAAAAAGCCGCAAAAGAGGCACAAGAAGCTGGCGAAAGTGTGAGTGAGCAAGGCGAAGAAACAAATGAGCCAACGGCGGGATCAGAAACAGACTCCAGCGGTACAGAGCAAGGTGCTGAGGGCACATCTGAGCAGCAACAAGCCAGCCCTGAAGCACGTAAAAAAGCCGCCGTTAAAGCCGCAATTGCGAGAGCAAAAGCGAAGAAGCAAGCGAAAGAACAAGAAGGAAATGAACCGTCATGAAACTAACCATGGCCTCATCCCCGCACAATCATAGCCATAAATCAGTCAACAAAATCATGATGACCGTCATGGCAGCCTGTATTCCCGGGATCTTAGTCCAAACCTACTATTTTGGTTTTGGTGTATTGATCCAGTTGGCTTTGGCGCTTATTACCGTAAGCCTTGCTGAAGCGCTAGTGCTAAAGCTAAGAGGTCGAGCGATATGGCCCAGCCTCAGCGACGGCAGTGCTTGGCTCACCGCTGTGCTGCTGGCCATCAGTATTCCGCCGCTAGCCCCTTGGTGGATAACCGTCATTGGTGCATTTTTTGCCATCGCTATTGTAAAACAGCTATACGGTGGCCTAGGCTTTAATCTTTTCAACCCAGCCATGGCGGCCTATGTATTATTGCTGATCTCCTTCCCTGTACAAATGACTTCATGGTCACCTATTCAAGCGCTCACGTTAGAGTCGCTAAGTTTTGTTGACCAGCTCGCGATGATCTTTACCGAATCCACCAGCCAAGGTGTCACACTTGACGTATGGCGTGCAGGTGTGATTGACGGCGCGACTGGTGCAACGCCATTAGACTCGGTAAAAACCGCAGTCTCACAAGGTTTAACCGTGAATGAGGCGATGAGTAAGCAGGGTTTTGGAGCGCTTGCAGGAATTGGTTGGCAATATGTTAACCTGGCCTTTTTGCTAGGTGGTCTTTATCTGCTAAAAGCCAAAGTGATCAACTGGCATATTCCAGTGGCCTTTATTGCCAGTCTTGGCCTTGCTAGCGCAATTGGCTATATCATTGCCCCTGAGTCAGAGCCGGGCACCCTATTTCACTTGTTAAGTGGCGGCGCTATGCTTGGTGCCTTTTTTATTGCCACCGATCCGGTGTCGGCCTCCACCACTAACTTAGGTCGCCTGATTTACGGCGCGGCAATCGGCTTTACTGTGTATGTTATTCGTCAATTTGGTGGCTATCCAGACGCCGTTGCATTTGCAGTTGTGATCATGAATATGGCAGTACCACTTATCGATCATTACACTCAGCCTCGTACTTATGGTCATGGAGCTAAATCATGATAATTCAATCGATGCAGAAAAATGGCCTCATCCTCGCGGCATTTGCACTGGCAACAACTGGAGCGGTCGCACTGATTAATGACCTCACTAAAGATAAGATTGCCAGCCAAGAGCAGCAACACCTGATGCAACTACTTTCTCAGGTGATTGCAGCAGATAAGTACGACAATACTCTGTATTTGGATTGCACCACCAGCAACGCCTTAGAACTCGGCCCAGGCGGTCCGCACACGATTTACAGAGCCAGACTCAATGGCGAACCCTCTGCCCTGTTAGTGAGACATATCACCCCCAAAGGCTACAGTGGCAATATTGATATCTTAACCGCTGTCGATAGACAAGGTCTGATCTCAGGTGTGCGTGTAACGCGCCATGAAGAAACTCCGGGTCTTGGTGATAAAGTAGAGCTGGCAAAATCGGCTTGGGTAACGACGTTCAACGGTGTTCAAGTTGAAGGGGAAGCAGACCCTAAAATGAATGTGAAAAAAGACGGCGGTCAATTTGATTCATTTACCGGCGCAACCATTACCCCACGCGCTGTGGTAACCTCGGTAAATCAGGCCGCATGGTTTGCCAAAACGCATTTTGATGCGCTATTTAACGCGCCTAATACTTGCGAGGTGTCGCAATGAGTCAGTTAAAATCGCTCTTTCAAGAAGGTACATGGCAAAATAACCCTGCACTGGTACAGCTTTTAGGGCTGTGTCCACTCCTTGCGGTGACTTCAACGGTAACCAATGCCTTAGGGCTTGGTATTGCCACATTACTGGTACTGGTTGGTTCTAACTTTACCGTATCCGTGGTGAGAAACTGGGTGCCAAAAGACATTCGTATTCCCGTGTTTGTCATGATCATCGCCGCCTTTGTTACGGTTATTCAACTACTCATGAACGCTTATACCTTTGGTCTGTATCAATCCCTTGGCATATTTATACCGTTGATCGTGACCAACTGCGCCATTATTGGTCGTGCCGAAGCATTCGCTTCGAAGAATAGTCCGCTGTTATCTGTTTGGGATGGTTTAATGATGGGGCTGGGTTTTGCACTGGTGCTATTTGTACTGGGTGCAATGCGCGAACTCATTGGCCAAGGAACACTATTTGATGGTGCCGAGCTACTCCTTGGCAACTGGGCAAGTGTATTGCGTATTGAGATCTTCTCATTCGATCATCAATTTTTAGTTGCAATCCTGCCACCGGGCGCCTTTTTGGGCCTTGGTTTTTTGATTGCCGCTAAAAACATTATCGACGCTCAGCTCAAAGCCAAAGCTGCGCCAACAGCCGAAGAAGTAAAAGGCCCAAGAGCACGGGTCACTAACTTAAACTAATGCGGTAATAATAATCCCAATTTGCAGCGATACCGTCACTATCGCTGCTTAGTGAAAATAACCGCATGCTACCGTCATTGAATTTAGCAAGTAAATCTTATGAATAAACAAAAACGTATAGAAATACTCACGCGACTCAGGGACGAAAATCCGCACCCTGAAACCGAACTAGAATACTCGTCACCATTCGAGCTTTTAGTTGCCGTTACCCTCTCAGCACAAGCCACTGATGTTGGAGTGAACAAAGCGACACGCAAACTCTTCCCTGTTGCCAACACACCTGAGAAAATCCTGGAGCTTGGCCTTGAGGGCTTAAGAGACTATATCAAAACCATTGGTTTGTTTAATTCAAAAGCCAATAACGTCTATAAAATGTGTCAGATCCTCGTCGACAAACACGGCTCCGAAGTTCCTGAAAACCGTGAAGCACTAGAGGCGCTGCCAGGCGTGGGTCGCAAAACCGCCAACGTGGTACTAAATTGCGCCTTTGGCTGGCCAACCATTGCTGTAGACACCCATATCTTCCGCGTTTCTAACCGCACCAAGTTTGCCATGGGTAAAGATGTAGTGGCAGTCGAGCAAAAGCTAGAAAAGGTGGTACCAAAAGAGTTTAAGGTAGACGTACACCACTGGTTAATCCTTCATGGCCGCTATGTGTGCACCGCGCGTAAACCTAAATGTGGCAGCTGTTTGATTGAAGATTTGTGTGAGTTTAAAGAGAAGACTGATATTTAAGTCACACTAATTATTATCTGAATTTGGGCTTACTTCACTGCTTAATTAAAACTTATCAGGGAGAGTTATAAAACTCTCCCATCTAAAAAATAATATTGAAAAATTTAACTTGGAAGCGCTTTTAACTCAGTGTTGCCCTGATTGAATGGATTTAAGCTTGTACCATAAGTTCGTTTTATCCACTTAGCTTGCTTTTCAACTAATGACGAAATATCAGGGTTTCCAGGTAGTGGGTAATCTTCTGGGTTATAACGTCCTAAACAGGTTTTTTTTAATAATAAAAATCTGTGTTGCCAATATCGATAATGATGCCTTTTAGTTAGCCCTAACCCTTTTTCATAAATAGTTTCAAAATCTAAACTATCAGCTTTTTGTAAAAATCGAGCATAGAAATAAAGAACTTGCACATAATAAAACTTAATATGGCTTAAGTCTGGTAATGCTGATTGGTAATACTGAATTATATTCTCATTGAGTTCATTATTTTCTGGCTCAGACAACAGCTCATGCTCGCATGAAAAAGCATACATCAACTTTTTTAAGCCTCGGGTGTAAGGGTTAACGCTCACCAACTTATCTATGGCTTCATAGCTCACATAGGTTTCACGAGATTTGAGGTAAGTTAACTGCACCCTTTCCATATGCTGATTTTCATGTAATTCATCAATGGATTGATTTAATTGATTTAGATTGATTTCACCACGTAAATAATCTTGTGCTTCGAAGTAACTCAAGTCATTTTCAACAAGGTTCATTAAAGGTTCAACACTCATTGCAACTTGAACATTCCATGACCTCAAATTAACGTAGCTATACGAATTAAACTTTATGTCATGGGCAACCCTATCAAGTGCATAACCTTCCATCTCATATAGGTTTGCTGCGATATTGTAAACAACATTTTCAAGTATTCGACCTCTTTCATACTCTCCTGAAAGAGCCGATAAAGACTCAATTGTCATTAAAGATTTTAATTGCTCATAAGCAGCATCAAACTCGCCATTATAATAGCGCGCCTGTAGCTCAATGAGCTTCCATACTTGCTTTACCTGAAATTCATTACTTTTTGTTATAAACCCTTCAATATTAATTGCTTCGTGGGCAGCTAAAAATTCAGAGCCTAGATTTAAATGACTTGAAAACTTCTCGATGTTATCGACCATCCCAAAGTAATCTTCAAGTTCAGCTTCACTTCTCACTACATTTTCTTTTGCACCGTAATCGACCGCACTTAAAAAATTGTTAAATAAAGATAAGAAGATATGCATTGCTTTTTTATTTGTTCCCCTGAGTTTATAAACAAACTCCATGAGCTGATGGTTGTATTTAAAGGCTTGCCTGAACAATTCTAGCTTGTCTTTTTCTGCCGTATGTTGTTCAAATCGAAAACGGGCAAAACGTTGGATAACCGATTGTAATGAATAAAACTCACCATAAGCTTCGACTAATGATTTATTTGTAAGAACAGCAATATCTTTATCACTAATCGGCTTTTTCAATTTACTTGCCTCTTCGTTTCTATCGTTCCTCTTACTCTCTGTTATTAAACGTTTAAATGTATCGAGATCTATTCCGTCAGGAAATAACGAGAAGGACTCCAATGTACGTTTCTGATGTTCCTCCAATGAACGGTAAGAATAAAGAATAGAAACATAAAGAGACTCTTGACGATTAATATTCAAATCAACTTCATCGTCAAACATTAAAATTAAGTCTTCTTCTTTAACCTTATCAAAAAAGTCGTCTTCTAACTCTTGCTTTAACTCTTTTAAGCTTTTACCTGCAGGTATACCATCACAAATTAACTTAATGGCTAACGGGTTATTATTTAGTAGTGGTTCTAGAATTTTTCTGCGCGCAAACTCTTGATCTTTATCACTGTGGTAACCATTTTTAGTTAGGCGATTAAATAATGCTAATGCTTCTTCAGATTCCATTTGCCGAAATGGCAACACATCTTCCCATTCAGCATTAATACTTTCTCTGGAAGTAACCAACACATTTGTGTACATTAGTGTTTGCGATAACAATAACCTAACTTGTTCTACTTCTTGCTTATTTTTGCTTTTATCCGCTTGTTTTAAATACAATAAACTTTCTAAGTTATCAAAAATCAGTAAGCGCTCTCGCTGATCATGATGTTTTGCTAAGTGATCAAATAAATCATCAGCGGCACGTAAGTTAAAGGCACTGCTGATGTGCATTTCAAGCTGATTGCTACTTGAGATATGTTCACAATCAATAAAATTCACACCTGCATCAAAATGCCCGCGATTCGCTAATTCTAATGCCACTTTTTTTGCTATTGTTGTTTTACCTAAGCCACCACTGCCTTTAATTGTTAATAACCTTTGTTTGTTGGCTGCTTTAGCAAGCTTTTGGCTGATATCCGCTAAATCAGATAAACGCCCAGTAAAACCTTGCAATTCACTTGCATTAATACCTTTAGGTAGTAATGGTTGATACTTCTGCCAATGCTTGCGATTTTCTGGTTTCAGAGATTCTAATAACTCACCGCTAATATGCACCGATTGAACATTACTTTTATCAATGAAGTTTTTAACATCCGGCCTTTTAAATAGCTGATGCGCTAATTTATCAAGAGGTTTAAGCTCTTTGCCTTGTTGATTTAACAGAGGAAAAACCAGTAATGGAAACCTAACTTGCCCTAGTTCTTGCTCATTCAATAGTTTATCTGTGATCAACACTGTTATTTTAGCATTAACTGGTAAGCTACTTTCTAGTTCATCAATTGCTAGGTAATCACTACAAGCGTTGTCGTCTTCAATCAACAATCCACTACTCGTTGTTTTGGCTAATAAAAATAAAATGGAATAATCATCAGCCTCCATTAAGTTACTTTCTGTAAAAGCTTGTTGCGAAATAGGATGTTTAAACTTTTTAAGTTTTGCGATGATATCCGAATCATCTATTGGTTTATCTAAAGGTGAGGCTGTAAATAGACCAATTTTATCGTACTTATTTGGTTCTTCGTTAAGTGGTTGAACTGATTCTTCTAGTTGCTGAATTATTTGTTGCTGCTCTAGTTTATTTTTGCATTCAGCTAGTTGCTGAACAGAAGCTATCAACGGTTGACCAAAGTCACTAAAAGTAAGTAATTCTACATTAATACCGATTAATTTTTGCTCTATTATTTCTTTGTCTTTTTCTCTTACAAGTGCATAGTGAGGGCCTGTATTGCCGTCAAACAGTTGGTTTTGCTTTACAATTTCAGCCAATAACTCAGCATCATTAAGTGAACAGCCTATAAATAGAAGAATCTTATTGCTAAGTAATTCTCTAAACTTTGTAAGTGCTGTTTGATAGTGTTCTTTGGCATTTTCTTGATATAGGCGATAATATGATTGTGGTGTCAGCACCATGTTTTGGGGAACATCTATTTTACCATGTAAATGCCAAAGCATTTCATGGGAGCCGTTTCGAGTAAATTCGGCAAGTTTGTTTATGTTGTCATTATCAAAAGCACAAACATTAACTGATTCTGTATGTGCCCATTCTAATACCTTGTCATAATTTAAGGTAACAAGCCTGTTACTTAATTGCCATATTGCCTGTGGTAACGCCTTACAACTATCGTCCAATTGAGTGAAATCTATTGCAAATTGGGATTGCATAAAATCATACCAGCGCCTGCCTGACAATTGCTCTTGAGCTTCTTGTGCAGCCTGTTGGAGCTTTCCTTTCTTCACAAACAATTTTACTAGCTGACTATCATCTAATAACTCTTCATCTTCCAATCTTTCTGCTGCAAAGTTAAGTAACCTGAGATCTGTATAAGAACTAAAGCCGAGTAACCTTTATGCTCGGTTTCTTTGCTTGAAAAGTATAAGCGATGAGGCCTGCCATCAAGTTCCGCTGTA
>NZ_PNDS01000020.1 GCF_005886535.1 Pseudoalteromonas sp. S2755 | reverse complement strand
CCGAGCGTGAGGAAGCTGAACGTCAGGCACAATTGGCTAAAGAACAAGCTGAGCGTGAGGAAGCAGAACGTCAGGCACAATTAGCTCAAGAACAAGAAAAGCCGAAAAAAGAAGGTTTCTTCTCCCGTCTTAAAAAAGGCTTGTTGAAAACCAAGGCTAATATCGGCTCAGGCTTTGCTTCGGTATTCAAAGGCAAGAAAATCGATGATGAGTTGTTCGAAGATCTAGAAACGCAATTGCTAACAGCTGATATTGGTGTTGAAACTACGATGAAGCTGATAGATAACCTGACTGATGCTGCTGATAGAAAGCAGTTAAAAGACGGTGAAGCTTTATATGATCTAATGAAAAAAGAAATGTCAGAGATCTTAAAAATGGCAGAGCAACCGCTTGAGATCCCTGCCGATAAGAAACCTTTTGTTATCTTAATGGTTGGCGTAAATGGCGTTGGTAAAACGACAACAATCGGTAAGCTTGCCAAACAGTTTCAAAGCGAAGGTAAATCTGTCATGTTGGCGGCTGGCGATACTTTCCGCGCGGCTGCGGTAGAGCAGCTGCAGGTATGGGGTGAAAGAAACAGTATCCCTGTTGTTGCCCAGCACACAGGTGCTGATTCTGCGTCGGTGGTATTTGATGCCTTCCAAGCCGCTAAAGCGAGAAATATCGATGTATTAATAGCGGATACAGCGGGTCGATTACAAAATAAAGATAACCTAATGCAAGAGCTTGAGAAAATAGCTCGAGTAATGAAAAAATTAGACCCTGACGCGCCACATGAAGTGATGTTGACGATTGATGCCGGAACTGGTCAGAATGCGATTAGTCAGGTAAAACTGTTTAACCAAGCGGTTGGCTTAACTGGTATCACACTAACTAAGCTTGATGGTACAGCCAAAGGTGGGGTTATCTTTGCCGTGGCGGATCAGTTTAAGGTGCCAATTCGATATATAGGTGTAGGTGAAGGCATTGATGACTTACGCACCTTTAAGAGTGATGATTTTATCGAGGCTTTGTTCAGTCAAGAATAAATAGAGACATCAGTTGCAATAAAGCGGGCAAATTTGCCCGCTTTATTCGATTGCCGAATTGCTACAATGCCACGGACTGAGTGTCATGGTTAAAATAAGTATAAGAGGCCAACATGATTAAATTTGAGCAAGTGAGCAAAACTTATCCTGGTGGGCACAAAGCGCTGGAAAAAGTGAGCTTTGAACTTGCAAATGGAGAACTCGCATTTTTAACCGGCCACAGTGGCGCTGGTAAAAGTACATTATTAAAGTTGGTTAGCGTGATGGAAAGGCCATCAGCAGGCCGTGTCTATATTAATGGTGTCGATCTCAATACGGTATCTAACCGGCAGGTTCCTTTTGTTCGCCGAGATATTGGGATTATTTTTCAAAACCACCGCCTACTCGAACGCTACAGCGTATTTGATAACGTCGCACTACCTTTAGTTATTGAAGGTACTCACCATAAACAGATCACCAAAAGAGTACATGCCGCTTTGGACAAGGTGGGTTTGCTTGATAAAGCAAAGTGCCATCCGAGTGTGTTATCTGGAGGGGAACAGCAACGTGTTGGCATAGCAAGAGCGATTGTTAACTCGCCGCCTTTGCTGCTTGCAGACGAACCTACAGGGAACTTAGACCCAGAACTATCGATGGAAATTCTGAACCTATTTGAAGAATTTAATCGCCGTGGTACATCCGTTCTTATCGCTACTCATGATTTGGGGTTAATAGCACGTATGAAATACCGTAGCTTCACGCTTAATCAAGGACGCATGCTACAAGATCCGCTGGCGGAGGACACGCTATGAGTTTGCTGTTTAAAGGACGAGGAAATCAGGCTGAACAGAGTAAAAAGTCGGTATTTCATCATTTTTACTTTTTTTGTTTGATGATTATTCGTCAAGGTGTACAGAGCCTTGGGGAAATGTGGCGTACGCCAATGGCCTCTTTAATGACTATTCTAGTTTTGGGGCTTAGCCTGACATTGCCCGCGACGCTTTATGTGGTAGTGAAAAATGTACAGCAGGTAAGTAGCGGGTTTAAAGAGGCATCTGAAATATCATTGTTCGTTAAAGATGAAATGACAGAGGCGCAGACACAAACCTTGGTGAAGCGGCTTGCACTCTATCCAGAAATAGAAAAAGTAGTATTGATAAGTAAAAGCCAAGCTCTGGATGAATTTAAGTCAATGTCAGGCTTTGGTCAGGCGCTTAACTATTTAGAAGAAAACCCGCTGCCTAATGTTGTGCTGGTAACGCCTGTTAGTCGTTTTAGAAAACCACAAGCCGCAACAGAACTTCTCACTAAACTTGAAAAAGAGCGCGAGGTTGAGTTTGGTAAGCTGGATATTGAATGGCTAGAGCGTCTAAATGCACTGCTGGGGCTACTAAAAGAAAGCGTGATCACCGTGGGGTTTCTATTGCTTAGCGCCGTTATCTTGATTATTGGAAATACTATACGCTTATCCATCATGGACAAGAAAGAAGAGATCCAAGTGCTAAAACTGGTGGGAGCGACCAATACCTTTATTCAGGCTCCGTTTCTTTGGACTGGTGTATGGTATGGCATAGTCGGTGGCTTGGTTGCCTTTATCTGTGTTGCCCTTATGCTGTGGTGGCTGGAGTCAGCTGTATCTACAGTGGTTGGGGTATATCAAAGCAACTTTGTGCTTCAGGGAATGGCAGGAAATGAGCTTTTAGTGCTACTTGGCACTGCGATTACTTTAGGGTTTGTAGGCTCTTTTCTTTCTGTACACCGTTATATCAAAGAGATTGAACCTGAAAAGGTGTGATTTAACGCTACAAACACCAATCGACTGCTAAAGTGTAGCAGTCGATTGCCAATTGCTATCAGATTTTAGCACTCAAATAATCAGAACTAATTAAATTTAGCACTGTCATAAAAAAATAACATCGTAAAAAGAAGCCTAGTTAATTCAATATTTTTAATATTATTCATAGGGTTATATTTTATTTTTGAAGTTCTTCTAAAAAGGTTGATTTTAAAAATCAGATAAAGTAGATTGCATTTAGCACTCTAGATGTTAGAGTGCTAAATATACACGAAACGGTTTATCACTGAGGTGAAACATGACTAAAGATTTATACGCATTAGCACTAACTGGGCAGCAAAGCGCAAGTGTTGAAGGTTACCTTCAATCTGTAAGCACAATACCTATGCTTGGCGCTGAGGAAGAGAAAAAACTTGCGACACGTCTTCAGGAAGAAGGGGATCTTAACGCGGCTAAGCAACTCATTATGTCTCATTTGAGATTTGTTGCTCACATCGCAAAAAGTTATTCGGGCTATGGTCTACCTCAGGCTGACTTAATCCAAGAAGGAAATATTGGGTTGATGAAAGCAGTAAAGCGTTTTGACCCAAGTGTGGGTGTGCGTCTTGTTTCTTTTGCTGTACATTGGATTAAAGCAGAAATCCATGAATATGTATTAAAGAACTGGCGTATTGTGAAAGTTGCGACGACAAAAGCGCAGCGTAAATTATTCTTCAATCTGCGCAAAAATAAAAAGCGTTTAGGTTGGTTTAACCAAGACGAAGTGACAACGGTTGCAAATGAGCTTGGTGTAAGTGAGAAAGAAGTTCGCGAGATGGAGTCTCGTATGGCAGGCCAAGATATGGGCTTCGACCTATCTGCTGACGATGATGAAAGCCAAGCGGGTAACTTCTCTCCAGTACAGTATTTGACAGACACAAGTAGCGACCTTGCCGAAGAAGTTGAGCAAGAGCAGTGGCAAGAGCAGTCACATAATCGCCTATTTGCAGCACTGAAAACGCTTGATGAACGCTCTCAAGATATCGTTAGTGCACGTTGGCTTGCTGACGAAAAAGCAACATTACAGGATCTTGCTGAGAAATATAGCGTGTCGGCAGAGCGTGTACGCCAGCTAGAAAAGTCAGCAATGAAAAAGCTGCAAAACGCAATGAGCTAAATTTTGCAAAAATGATAAATCGTGTGTCAAATGCCGCTACTCAGCGGCATTTTTATTTTCTATAAACAGATCAGCATCTTAACTCTCATACCTAGAGACTCCTCTGGCAATCTCAAAACTATCATCATTTTGAGCTTACAAGTGTTCGCTTATTTTACTATAATGCGCGAGATTTTAATTCTGGAGTGGTTAAATTGATTGCCATTATACGAATTCTCTTATTAGCAGTGTTTATCATTGTTAGTGGTATTTGCGGATTGTTATTGTGCATTGTGCGTCCTTTTCATGCCAACAATGTGCACACGATAGCCAAATGGTATGGCTATATGTCAAAGTTGATAGGCGTTGAGTTGGTGATCACGCAGCATGAAAATGCCAAGCATGTTGTTCCTGCGATGTATGTTGCAAATCATCAAAATAATTACGATCTCTTTACGCTGCCGGCCGTGGTGCCAAAAAACACCGTCAGCATGGGGAAAAAAAGCTTAAAGTGGATCCCGTTCTTTGGGCAAATGTATTGGCTATCTGGCAACATTTTGATTGATAGAGCTAATCGTTCTAAAGCTTTAGGTACACTGACCAAATCAGCAAAAAAAATCACCGAGTCAAAACTATCGGTTTGGATGTTCCCTGAAGGAACCAGAAGCTATGGTCGCGGTTTGTTGCCATTTAAAACCGGGGCATTTCACACTGCGATGAGCGCCAACGTGCCTATTATCCCAGTATGTATGAGCTCAACGCATGAGCAGATAAAGCTCAATCGTTGGAATAATGGTAAGGTCTATATTGACATGCTAGAGCCAGAATATTTAGACCCAGAAGTGCCAGCGAGGGATCACGCTGTTCAGATCCATGCTAAAATGGCTCAAAGAATAGCTGAACTAGATGCAAAAGCGAGATGAAAATAATGGAAAACTGGCGTGAGATAAG
The DNA here is from genome assembly GCF_005886535.1 of Pseudoalteromonas sp. S2755. GTDB lineage: Bacteria > Pseudomonadota > Gammaproteobacteria > Enterobacterales > Alteromonadaceae > Pseudoalteromonas. The sequence goes on along the minus strand of NZ_PNDS01000020.1, from coordinate 21,221 downwards.
TGAAGACATCGTTTCTTCATTGCTAGAAGACGGTTCAAACCCTGAAACCCTTTATGAAGTAGAACATCACTTTGTCAGTGAGGATTTTGACAAGCTGGAAGCAGCAGCATTAGCAGCATTTAAATTGGGCTATGATGTTGAAGAGCCAGCAGAGCTTGAGCTCGAAGACGGCGGCAAAATTTGGGGCTTTGATGTTGTTGTAGAAGCCGAACTGGATACCGACGTCATCATGGAAGACGTAGACAAGTTAGAAAAAGTTGCATTAGACGCTGGCGTTGAATACGACGGCTGGGGAACTTATTTCCAAGAATAGCAACTGTATAAAACCCAGCATGTATACGGTGTTGGGTTTCCCTCCTGCAACATTTCATAAATACCTCAAATTAAATCACTTAATTAAGTAAATTGGTATAACAAGCGTTTCTTAGCGGTTGTAATTTCACCATACCTTTGTGTGAATTTAATCTGAATAGATGGTGTTTTATCTCATTCAATGGTATTAATATTCATTGGCTAACTACGTAGTGTAAGCGATTCATGCAGATTGTCCTCCCCATTGAAGATCTTAGACCAGGAATGTTTGTGGATAATGTTCACAAGCATAAGTCTGACGCGGGCATTAAGATCAAATCTCGGGGAATGGTTAGAGATGAAGCTATCATTCAAAAGCTGATTGATAAAGGGGTATTAGAGCTCACCATCGACTTTACGCAGAGCGATATTCCCGTACCACAGAAATACCAGCAGCCAGCAGAACCTGTCACTGAATCACCACAAGCTCCTGAAGAACCTGCCGCCAAAAATGGCATGGATGGTAGTCTTTCCACCGCTCGCAGCAAGCCAAAACCCAAAGCTAAAACGGTGAGTAAAGAACAAACTTTGCAGCAAGAGTTCGCAGTTGCGATGCAAAAGTTTGAAAAAAATAACCGTCAGATCCAAAGCCTCTATGGAGATGTAACATCGGGTTTGAAGGTCGATATGAGCCTCATCAATGAGGTAAGTAAAGACATCGTAGATTCGGTACTGCGCAATTCAAATGCGATGGCGATTTTAACGCGGATCAAAGACAAAGATGCCTACAATTGGCGTCATATGACTAACTGCGCAATTCTGATCACCGTATTTGCCAAGCACCTCGGTTTGCAACAACACATTATTGAACAGTTAGCCATGGGGGCGATGTTGCATGACATTGGTCACGCTAAGCTACCGCAGGGGCTGATCAATAAGCCGGGTAATTTTACCGATCTTGAGTATCGTGCGGTCAAAAAACATGTGGCACAGTCGTTGGGGCTGAGCAAAGGTGAGTCTGGGATCACGCCTATTATGCTGGACATGATCATCAACCATCATGAACGCTTAGATGGTACAGGCTACCCCAGAGGAATTAAAGACGATGCACTCAGCACCGCGGCAAGAATGATGGCAATTGTGGATGTATACGACGCCATAACCTCAGATCAGCACCACAAAGAGGCTGATGAGCCGATTAATGCGTTACGCTTTTTGCTGTCGAGTAAAAAGCAATTTGACCCTATTTTAGTTCAGCGTTTTATTAAGTGTATAGGGGTTCACCCCGTAGGAACTATTGTTAAACTGACCAACGAACGATTAGGATTGGTACTCGAAGGCAATAAACATGCACCCACGGCGCCTCTTGTACGAGTGTTTTACAATACCAAACATCTCCACCATGTTACGGCAAAAGATTTGGATTTAAGCGAGTCAGACATCAAAGTGATCGCAAGTGTTAGGCCGCTTGATTATCAAATTAACCTTTCACGACTACTAAGAGATCAATTATTGATTTAAGGTTTGGATTGCGCGACTGGAAAGAAAGCGTTTTTACAGCGCCTTTTGAGGTTTTGCCATCTAGCAGAGAGCATCGCGCCAGTCATACAGCTTGCCATCATTAATACCCATAGTAATGTTCCCTTTTCCGAATGTAACGCCGCACAGCTTAGCAGCAGTGATAGCAGCGCTGCGACAATAGCACCTAGCCAGTATTGACTGACTGGGTTATCACATTCTCCTGCGTGGCGACAGGCACAGTAGTTTGCTTTGCACAGGCAATATACGCTGAGACCGCAAAATACCAATGCGCAAATGATTAATGCTATCGACATGTTGTTCTCCTTGGCACGATTAGCACACAGAATGACTCATACTCAGATTGAAGAGTGTATATAAGGGATGAAGGTACGTCAATGATATTGGTAATTATTATCATTTGGTAATCTGTCTCATCCGATGAGTTTATAAAGTGCGTAACTTGTTCGTTATATGTTCACTTAATCAACGAAAAGTCGCAAAAAAGGAGATTTCTACTCCACTTTTAGGTAGGGTGTCATGAATTTATTATTCTGCCAATTTGGTGGGTGTGTGGCATAGCTGGATATTGGCTAGGTGAGCAAGGTCAAAGTGAGGCTACGCAGTGTTACTCGAATTGGTTTTTTTAACCATTACTCAGGAAATGGTTAGTTCACAGGGGATTAGAGTATGAACAAAGTATTATTAGGTCTTATCGCATCAGGTGCGATTTTATCGTCATCACAAGCACTAGCTGCCGCCTTCCAACTTGCGGAACAAAACGTATCTGGCCTTGGTCGTGCTTATGCAGGTGAAGCATCTGCAGCCGACGATGCGTCAGTGGTTGCACGTAACCCAGCATTGATGGGTAAGCTATCAGGCACGCAATTATCAGTAGCAGCTATGTATGTTCAACCGGACGTAAGCCTGACGGGAACAGGTACTAGCAATGGTATCCCTGCTTCAGCGTTAAATGACAACAGCATCGCACCAAGTGCTATTATTCCTGCTATTTATGCAACACACAAATATAATGACCAATGGTCGATTGGTGCTGGTATCTATTCACAGTTTGGTCTATCTACAGAGTTCGATGAGGATTATGTGGCAGGCCAAATCGCGGGTGAAACTGAAATCGTCACAGTTAATGCTGGTATCTCCGCATCATACCAAATGGATGAGCAGTGGAGTGTTGCTCTAGGTATTAACCATGTTTATGCCGATGCAAAAATCATCCGTAACTTGGGTGCTAACAACTTAGGTCAGCTGGCTAGCCTTGAAGCTGTTCACCTTGAAGGTGATGATACTGGCTTTGGTTGGAATGTGGGTGTAGCTTATCAAATTGATGAAAACAATCGCCTTGGTTTCCATTATCGCAGCGAAACGGACATTACTTTTGATGGCCACTTCCGTAGTGCTTTGCCTCCGGAAATAGGTGGTACTGGCAACGCATCTGTTCCTGGATATGTAGATATAACACTACCCGCAATAGCTGAAATTTCTGGTTCACATAAGTTAAACTCAGCAACCTCTGTTCACTACAGCGTATTATGGACAGGCTGGAGCAGCTTTGATGAGCTTGAGGCGATTATCGGTACTTCGCAGTCGGCATTCACTAAAGAAGAAAACTTTTCAAACTCTTTGCGTTTCTCTGTAGGTGCTGACTATCAGTTAAATGAGTCTGTTAAGTTGCGTGCTGGCATGGCGTATGATGAATCGCCAGCGGATGAAAACCACCTGTCTATTTCAATCCCAGACACAGACCGTACATGGTACTCTTTTGGTGCTGAGTATACTTTACCAAATCAAGCAACACTTGATTTTGGGATCAGCTTGTTAAGAGGTAAGACTCAAAACTTTATTGAGACTGACAAAGCGCAAAGCAAGTGGGGTTTCCGTTCTAAAGGCCATGCGATGATCTTTGGTCTTCAGTATAACCACAAGTTCTAATTGTGAGAGAACATTAAAAAAGCGGCTTCTAGCCGCTTTTTACTTTCTATAACATAGATTTAAGTTGATATAGCAAAGCATGGGCTTGCTTTGGTGTCATATCATCGGGATCCATATCTGCAAGTAGTGCTTCAACCTCAGAAGGCTCATTGGCAAGCATTAAGCTCTGTTGTAGAGGCGCTGCTACATGAGTAGGCTTATCGCCAATAACACTCTGATGTTGCTCTAACAAAGCGAGTTTCTGTTTCGCCAACTTAATCACGGCTTTTGGCACGCCGGCAAGACTTGCTACCTGTAAACCAAAACTCTTACTTGCAGCCCCTTCCATCACGGTGTGTTTGAAGGCAATGGTATCATTATGTTCAACGGCATCCAAATGCACATTAACAAGGCCTGCTTGCTGCTCAGCCAATTCGGTTAACTCAAAATAATGAGTTGCAAACAGTGTTTTTGCTGCAATTTTGCTGGCGAGATAATCCGCTGTCGCATAAGCGAGTGATAAACCGTCATAGGTGCTTGTACCACGGCCAATTTCATCCATCAGCACCAATGATTGGGCGGTTGCATTATTTAAAATGGTTGCAGTTTCGGTCATTTCAACCATAAAGGTTGAGCGCCCAGAGGCAAGGTCGTCACTGGCACCAATACGAGTAAAAATACGATCGACAATTCCGATGGTGGCTGCGCTTGCTGGCACATAGCTGCCAATATGCGCCATCAACACAATTAACGCGGTTTGGCGCATATAGGTCGATTTACCACCCATATTTGGCCCTGTAATAATGAGCATTTTACGTTCATCATTGAGTTTTACTGGGTTGGCAATGAAGGGCTCTTTACTTACTTGTTCTACGACTGGATGGCGACCATCCACTAAATCAATTTCGGTGCCCTCGGTAAGCGTGGGCTTGCAATAGTCTAGTGTCTGAGCACGTTCGGCTAAGGTGTTTAATACGTCTAAATCCGCAAGCGCCGCTGCCATGACTTGCAATTGTTCAATATAAGGAGCGATGAGTTCAAAAAGCTCTTCATACAGGCGCTTTTCAAGTGCTAGCGCCTTCGATTGGCTACCAAGCACTTTATCCTCATGCTCTTTTAGCTCAGGAATAATATAGCGCTCGTTATTTTTCAGTGTTTGTCTGCGAATGTATTCTGCAGGCACTAAGTGCGAATTGGCGCGGCTGATCTCAATATAAAATCCGTGAACGCGATTATAGCCAATTTTTAATGTCGAGATCCCTGTGCGTTCGCGCTCTCTTTCTTCAAGTTTTTCTAAAACATCCGTGGCACCTGCGCTTAATGCGCGTAGCTCGTCAAGCTCTGCATTGTAGCCCTGTGCTATTACTCCACCATCACGAATGAGAACAGGGGGATTGTCGATAACCGCTCGTTCTAACAAATCTTGTAACTTAGGTAATGCCGGTGAGTGGCTAATGATAGACTGAAGTCTCGCATCCGTTGCATCTTGTAAAATATCATGCAATGGCGGTAATGCTTGTAATGCACTTCTTAAACGCGTTAGATCACGCGGACGAGCGGTAAACAACGCTAACCGTGCTACGACTCGTTCAATATCGCCAATGTGTTTTAGTGCATCGTAAACTTCCATGCATAGTTGTTGTTCGATAAGGCTTGCGATTGCATTGAGCCGAGCATTGAGCTCTTTGCGTTCGCGCACGGGCGTATGAATGCGACGTTTTAGTAAGCGCGAACCCATGGCCGTTGAAGACTTATCTAAAATCTGCGCTAAGGTATTTTCAACACCGCCAGAGAGGTTCAGTGTTAGCTCTAAGTTTTTGCGCGTCGCGGCATCTAAGATCACCGCGTGCTCATTTTTTTCGAGCGTGATCGCACGAATATGAGGTAATGCCGTGCGCTGCGTGTCTTTCACGTATTGCATGACACAACCCGCAGCGATTAAACCCATATTGGCATTGTCGACACCAAAACCGACTAAGTCGCGGGTTTCAAACTGCTGACAAAGTAAATGTTTTGCAGTGTCTAAATCAAACTCCCAATCCGGGCGGCGGCGACTGCCTTTAATACTTTCTAGCACTAAAAGGTTCTGAAATGATTCTGGATATAACAATTCTGCGGGCTGCAAGCGCTGTAGCGTAGAATTAAGTGCTTCGTCAGTCTGTAGCTCTACGATATTAAATCGGCCCGAGTTAATATCAAGATAGGCAACGCCATAACCTAAGTTTTTTGGATGTTGGTAGACCGCCGCAAGTAAATTATCTTGGCGTTCTTGCAATAGTGCTTCGTCGGTGACGGTACCTGGAGTAACAATACGCACAACTTTACGTTCTACAGGACCTTTACTGGTCGCAGGGTCGCCAACTTGCTCACAAATAGCAACAGATTCACCCAGTTGTACCAAGCGAGCTAAGTAGTTTTCAACTGCATGATAGGGAACTCCCGCCATTGGAATCGGATTGCCACCGGCTTTGCCGCGATAGGTTTGAGAAATATCAAGAAGCTGCGCCGCTCTGATGGCATCGTCAAAGAAAAGTTCATAAAAGTCGCCCATGCGATAGAACAGCAAGATTTCTTGATGCTGCGCTTTAATTCGCAGGTATTGCTGCATCATTGGGGTTTGTTGGTTTATAGTGTGTTCTGAATATAGATCTGACGACATTGTTGATACCTAAAAGGTTTTCCTATGGAGCACTACAAAGAGATAGCCGAATATGCGGCACAATTGGGCGCTATTCTAACGAATAACGGCGTAACAATCACTACCGCAGAGTCATGTACAGGTGGTGGGGTGAGTTATGCGTTAACAGATACGCCGGGGAGCTCTGCATATATAGAACGTTGTTTTGTGACATACAGTAATCAAGCGAAGCACGAATTATTGGGAGTATCACAACAAACCTTAACGCAATTTGGTGCAGTGAGTGAGCAAACGGTTGTGGAGATGGCCAAAGGCGCTCAGCGGGCAGCCCATGCTGAAGTTGCCATTGCTGTGTCTGGTATCGCAGGACCAACTGGGGGCAGTGCTGATAAGCCTGTAGGTACTGTTTGGTTTGCTATTGCAAATAGTGACAAAGTTCAGGCATTTCACCAAGTATTTACTGGAAACAGGGCTGAAATAAGAGTTCAAGCTATTGAATTCTCATTAAAAAATACTATAGCAATGGTAAAATCATAAAATTCTACTTGATACTGTAATTTCATACAGTATACTAGGTGTCATTACGCTGAATTGGAGAAGCAAATGAACGATAACAAGCAAAAGGCATTAGACGCAGCACTATCACAAATTGAGCGTCAGTTTGGTAAAGGCTCAATCATGAAACTGGGTGAGAACAAGGCGCTAGATATTGAAGCCATCTCAACGGGTTCACTAGGTCTGGATATTGCACTTGGTATCGGCGGCTTACCAACTGGTCGTATTGTTGAAATCTATGGTCCAGAGTCATCAGGTAAAACAACGCTAACATTACAAGCGATTGCAGAAGCGCAAAAGATGGGAAAAACATGTGCGTTCGTTGACGCTGAACACGCACTCGACCCAATCTATGCTGAAAAGCTAGGTGTAAATGTTGATGAGCTATTAGTATCACAGCCTGATACCGGTGAACAAGCGCTTGAAATTTGTGACATGTTAGTTCGTTCTGGTGCGGTTGATTTGGTTGTTATTGACTCGGTAGCAGCACTGACCCCTAAAGCTGAAATTGAAGGCGATATGGGTGACTCACACGTTGGTTTGCAAGCTCGACTCATGTCACAAGCGTTGCGTAAGCTTACTGCTAATATCAAACGTTCGAACACATTATGTATTTTCATTAACCAAATTCGTATGAAGATAGGTGTGATGTTTGGCAACCCTGAAACCACAACTGGTGGTAACGCGCTTAAATTCTATGCCTCTGTACGTCTTGATATTCGTCGTATCGGTTCAGTGAAAGAAGGTGATGAGGTTGTTGGTAACGAAACTCGCGTTAAGGTTGTGAAAAACAAAGTAGCACCACCATTTAAGCAAGCTGAGTTCATCATCATGTACGGTGAAGGTACGTCGAAACAAGGTGAGTTGATAGACTTAGGTGTGAAACACAAACTGGTTGATAAAGCGGGTGCTTGGTTTAGCTACAACGGCAATAAGATTGGCCAGGGTAAAGCGAACTCAATTAAGTTCTTAAAAGAAAATATTGAGATTGCCAACGAAATTGAAGGCAAGTTGAGAGAAATGCTCCTAGCGCAAGCGGTTATTATGCCTGAAGAGGGAGAAGATAAAGGCCTTGCTGAAGTTGAAGACGATTTGGAGCTATAGGCTAGCCGCTCAAACTTAACTGCTCGTCAGCAAGCTTGAGCTATATTTTAAAAAGCCCAAAGGTTAACCTTTGGGCTTTTTACGTTTTATAAAAGTTTACTTTTGATAACAAAGAGATAGTTATCGATTAATCCGAACAATACAGCTATTTTGATATAAAAATAAAATACGTTGTTTGATTTTCAGCTATTAATCCACCTTTTCAACAAGTTATGACACTTACCTTGATGCTTTACCTCATCAATCTTATTGAAAGCAGAAAAATTAGGCAAATTGGGGTGATTTCGACTATGGTTTTCTGGTAAAATCTGCGCCTAATTTTTTCTAAGTGAATTTGCAATGGGTAAAAACGTCGTTGTATTAGGCACCCAATGGGGTGACGAAGGTAAAGGTAAAGTAGTTGACCTACTTACAGATAAGGCTTCTTTAGTTGTTCGCTACCAAGGCGGACACAATGCTGGCCATACACTAGTAATTAACGGTGAGAAAACGGTACTACACTTGATCCCATCAGGTGTACTACGCGAAGACGTTAAATGTGTAATTGGTAATGGTGTAGTACTTGCACCAGATGCGCTAATGAAAGAAATCCACATGCTTGAAGCACGTGGCGTTCCTGTACGTGAGCGTCTATTGATCAGCGAAGCATGTCCTTTGATCTTGCCTTACCACGTTGCACTAGACCAAGCGCGTGAATTAGCGCGTGGTGAAAAAGCCATTGGTACAACTGGTCGTGGTATCGGTCCTGCGTACGAAGATAAAGTTGCACGTCGTGGTTTACGTGTTGGCGATCTTTTCAACCCAGAGCAATTTGCTGCGAAGCTTAAAGAAGTACTAGAGTTCCACAACTTCGCCTTGGTTAACTACTACAAAGTAGACCCAGTAGACTTCCAGAAGACATACGATGATGCGATGGAAGTAGCAAAAGTACTTAAGTCAATGATTGTTGATGTTACTGAACTACTTGATCAAGCGCGTAATGCTGGTGACCATATTCTATTTGAAGGTGCGCAAGGTACATTGCTTGATATCGACCACGGTACTTACCCGTACGTAACTTCATCAAACACGACTGCTGGTGGTGTTGCGACTGGTGCAGGCTTTGGTCCGCTTCACTTAGATTACGTCTTAGGTATTGTTAAAGCTTACACAACTCGTGTTGGTTCAGGTCCTTTCCCTACAGAGCTTTACGATGGTCAAGATAAGCAAGACTCAGTTGGCAAGCACTTAGGTGAGAAAGGCAATGAGTTTGGTGCAACAACTGGGCGTTTACGTCGTACCGGTTGGTTCGATGCAGTGGCAATGCGCCGTGCAGTTCAAATCAACAGCATCAGTGGTTTTTGCTTAACTAAACTAGATGTGCTTGATGGTCTAGAAAAAGTGAAAATCTGTACTGGTTACCAGTTAGAAGACGGCACAGTGACCAATGTGACTCCACTTGCTGCTGAAGGCTACGAGAAAGTAACTCCGGTATACGAAGAAATGCCTGGCTGGAGCGAAAACACCTTTGGTGCAACTTCAGTTGAGCAGCTTCCAGAAGCCGCTATCAACTATATCAAGCGCCTAGAAGAAATCACTGGCGTGCCAATTGATATCATCTCAACAGGCCCAGACCGCGTTGAGACAATGATTGTTCGCAACCCTTTTGCTGAATAATCCAGCTGTCGATTGATAAAGAAAGAAGCTGCTACGGCAGCTTTTTTTGTGTCTATTACCCTACAAGTTTTTGTCTTCCTGCCGATAAATAAGCGAATGTTTGCTCATATGATAAAATTAGACTGCGCTTTGGCGTAAATAATGCTTAATCATATTTGAGTGTCGATGTTGCTGCAGAGCAAGTAAGTTGCTTTTGTAGCCTGCTATAGTTAAATAATCAGCTTTACTTTGATGGGTCTTCGATGAATTACTTACTTCGTTATTTTGCAGCTACAGCATTGAGTGTTTCCTTAAGTCTCAGTATACAGAGCAAAGTATCAGCCGAAGAGGCAATCGAAGCTGTGCCTTTATACACGCAGCAAGAGCTACTAGCGCTGATTGAAAAAAATCAACACCTCGCTCGGGTTAAGGCGGATGAGTGTCAGCTAGTTAAAGATATTGAAGCGCGTGCTGAAATTATGGCGCTGCCTTCGTATCAATTTCTCTATGGTGACATGCTAGCTTATGCCGTGTGTGTAGACAGAAATGTTGAACTCGGTCTTTATTATATGAAAAGGGCAGCTGAGCAGGGCCTTGCCGCGGCGCTTGAGCAATTAGGTCGTTACTATGATGTTGGCCAGTTGGTGCAAGAAGATAAAGCAATGGCGGTAACCTATCTTAGAGAGGCAGCAGCACTTGGCAACTTAAACGCTCAATTAAGGCTTGTAGATGTGTTTAATCAAGGTCATGGTAGTCCTAGAGACTATGAAGATGCCTATCGATGGTTGTTTCATTCCGCAGTCGCTGATAAAAAGCTACATAAGCGAATTCAGGTAGCACTAGGTGAGTTGGCAAATAAAATGCCTGATAGCGTGGTAAAGCGCGCTAGATTGCCTATATAACCTGAACTTAGGTTAACTCCGTTGGATCAATAGATATTACTTTCAGCAGGTTGTGAGTGGAAAGTAAAAGCGGCGTGATTTACACCGCTAGCTTGTTTCTAAATAAGGCCTGTACGCTTGTTTATTGCTAGTTCAAATCTCAGGTTAAGTGATCTGCTGGCTGCTAAGCTTTGCACCAATTTGGCCTTCTTTATTGGCGTTTGGATCTTTAAGCACCGTTAACTTAGGCGGTTGTAACGCTAATACGCGATCGCCTTCTTCTGGTAGCTTTTTCATGTCAGAGGTAAATGGGCGGATCAACAAAGGCTCTTCATCTTTGTTCTGCTCTGTGAGTACAAACAGTGGGATTGCTTCACTGTTAACTTCTTTATACTGTTCCCATTTAAACTCTTCTGAGATCCGAGTTACGCTCACTTTACCGCCCTTAGCCATCATGCTACTTAGCTTGGCGTAATTACCTTCGTCACCAAACAAGATTTGGCGAGAAAGAAAAGTAGCACTATCTTTGTTCGCCTTAGCATGGTTAGTGGATGATTTGAGCGAATAAACACACTGATCACCGAGTAAGTGAGAAAAGTACTGTACACCTAATGCGTTGTGGTGGCGGTTAGGTGAAAGCGCTAAGACTGATTTTAGGCTGGTCAACGGCAGATAACGTTCTGCATGTTCCGACTGCGGATTACCATAGTAACAAGGCAGCCCGTCCATTCTTGCCATTTTGCAGTTTTCCCATGCGGGATCGGATAGGTAAACATCAACATTTTGATCTTTTAAGCCCTTAGCAACCGCTCTTGCTACATGATTTGCGCCAATAATGAGTAAGGTATTGGGTTTTGGTTGACGAACTCCTAAAAGGCGCGCGAAAGGCGTTGCCGTTAGGCTTTGTAATACTACCGTAATGATGATAACGGTAAAAATGAGTGGCACCATTTTATCCGCATCTGCGATTTGTGATTTTGTCATACTCAACGCAAAAACTGAGCCAACGGCTGCAGCAACAATGCCTCGAGGAGCTATCCAGCTTAACAGAATACGAGACTTAATCGGTAAGTCAGTATTGAACGTTGATAAGAATATCGACAGTGGTCGAGCAATAAACAATACTACCGCGAGAAAGATAAAGACGTCGGTGTCTAGCAGCATTAAATCTTCTAGTTTGAGTCGTGCCGCGAGTAAGATAAATAAGCTCGAAATTAGGATCATTGAGAGATCTTCTTTAAACTCTAACACTGAATCGATTTCCAAGTCATCTTGGTTAGCAAGCCAGATACCAAAGATAGTTACGGCCAGTAAACCAGACTCATGGCTCAGATGGTTCGATAGCGTAAAGCTAAACAACACCAGCGCTAAAATAGCGAATTTGTGAAGCTCGAAAGGAAGCCACTCTTTTCTTATTAGGTAAGTGGTGAGGTAACCTGATGCGACACCAATACTGATCCCCACACCAAGTGTTGATACGAGCGCCCACAGGGTATGACTGAAGATACCTTCGCCACCAACTAAAGAAACGGCTTCAAATACGAGTACCGCAAAGAGTGCACCGATTGGGTCTATGACTATACCTTCCCAACGTAAAATACGGTCTATGTCTTTGTCTGGGCGCATGGCGTTCAGCATCGGGGCAATAACCGTGGGACCGGTCACGACAAGTACTGCGCCCAAAACAGCGGCAACTTGCCAGTTAAGCTCCAGCACGAAAATTGCGGTTGTTGCTATCACCGCAAAGGTTGCCAACATTCCGATAGAACAGAGATTCCGTACGACCTTACCAATTCCTTTGAGCTCTTTAAAATGCAGGGTTAGTGAACCTTCAAAAAGGATAACGGCAACGGAAAGTGAGACGACGGGAAAGAGTAAATCCCCGAGTAAGGCATCTGGATCCAACGTGCCACTAAATGGCCCCAAAGCAAGACCAATAAGAAGTAAAAATAAAATTGCTGGAACCTTAAAGGCCCAAGCAAGCCATTGTGCTATTACAGAACATACTGCAATACCTGCAATGTAGATTGCTGACATAGATTCTCCCCGGTTGGATTATCCCAACATTTTTATCAGTATAGCTAGCATCCAGTTATAACACAGCGCGAATGAGGGTAAAGTGAATAAATTACTGAAAATAAGGTATTATAAAATTGATTTATGGTGATCATAAATAATTAACATGGGATAGGGTTGCAATCTTACCCGAGCTTACGTTAAGGTAATAAGCGTTCAAGGCGTGGAGTAAATCGCGCCGTCATTCACAATCTACTCATTACGCAATTATTCATTGCGGTACAGCCTTTCCGGCCGCACCAAACCATGGTGGCCCTGTTGGAAACGGCTCGACGTCAAGGGTTAAGTACTTGATGTCACAATCAATCTTCTATTAGTGAAATGTCAGCCAGTTAACGATTGTTGCTGTGTCTGGGTTTAGCATGTGTGGCGACATGATGGGACTAAGGTCTTCGCCGTCGCACGTCTGTTTGTTTTATCTATTTGCCGACTTCTTGGTCGATGCATTGCGCTTTCTGTTGTCTTCTAATAGGAGATATTTGGAGTACCAACTCGTGAGTGGGTGGTTAATTTAATGCAGGAATTTATGTCGATGAAACAGTCAAAACGTATAGTAATCAAGATCGGGAGTGCGTTGATCGCGCCAGAGCAAGATGGGTGTCGATCCCGCTATTTACTCAGCATCGCGCAATTCATCGTGCGTTGTCGAGCCCGAGGTATCGAAGTGATCCTCGTCTCTTCAGGTTCAGTCGCAGCAGGGTCGCACTTATTTCCAAACTCAGAGCAGCCTAGCATTGCGGTGAAAAAAGCGATGGCGGCAGCTGGCCAAACCGAGATGATGGCTACGTGGGACCGTTTCTTTGACTTCCCGTCGGCGCAGATATTGCTGACTCACGGCGACCTGCGTGACAGGGAAAGATATACCAGTATTCGTGAAACAATATTCACTTTACTCGATCATGGAATACTGCCTATTATCAATGAAAATGACACCGTGACCACAGACGACCTGAAGGTAGGTGATAATGATAATTTATCAGCCATGGTCGCTGGAGCAGCTGATGCTGACGGGCTAATTATTTGCTCCGACGTCAGTGGTTTATATAACAAAAACCCTAATTTACATGCTGACGCAGAGCTGATTTCAGAAGTGACAGAGATCACTGAAGAAATCTACGATATGGCAGGTTGTCCAACGAGTAAGGTTGGCACCGGTGGTATGAAGACCAAAATTGAAGCTGCTGAAAAGGCGACGTCTCACGGTATAGATACCTATATTGTTAATGGCTTCGAAGAGACAACCTTTGAATTGTTGTTGGCGGGAAAAAATCCAGGCACGGTATTTACAGCCTATGATAAACCGATGCAAGAAGCGGTGCATTGGATGACTCACACAGCATCAGAGCAAGGTGAGCTAGTCGTAGATAGCGATTATGGCTCAGGCGAAAATCAAGTGGTGGGTCAGTTAAGTGGTGATGAAATCACTGAAGTAAAAGGTGAGTTCTCTGTTGGTGATACCATACTCGTAAGGAGTAAAGATGGTAAGCGCTTAGCCAAAGCGACCACCAATTACAGTAGCTGCCTATTAAACTTTTTAACTGAACATGAAGAGAGTCCGATCAGCGAAAGAATTCAAGATAGTATCGGACCCGTTATTTCAGAACAAGATATTGCATTATTGGAGAAGTCATAAGACATGAGTTTAATTACAGACATTTCATCACAGACTGCAAAAGCAGCGAAACAGTTAGCACTATTATCTACAGAGCAAAAAAATGCGGTGTTAGCAGATATGGCAAAAGGGATCCGTGATAACAGCGATGCCATTATTAAAGCCAACGAGGCTGACTTAGCTGCTGCTCGTGATAACCAGCTTAGCGACGCTATGATTGACAGACTAACGCTCGACCAAGCGCGGATTGAAAGCATGGCTGAAGGCATTGAGACGATCATTCAACTGGACGATCCTGTGGGTGCACGTAGAGACATGGGCGTAAGACCAAATGGCATTAAAATCAGCAAAATGCGAGTGCCACTTGGTGTTGTTTGCATGATTTATGAGGCGCGCCCCAATGTCACTGCTGACGCCGGTGCGCTGTGTTTTAAATCAGGTAATGGTGTTATTTTGCGTGGTGGTAAAGAAGCGTTAGCGAGTTCTTTAGAGATCGCAAAGGCGATGCATCAGGCGCTTGAAAAACATAACCTACCTGCCGCGTTGGTTTCTGTTATTCCGGATCCAGATCGCGCATTGCTAATGGAGCTGATGCAGCAAAAAGAATATATCGACCTTATCATCCCACGCGGCGGTGAGGGTCTAATCAATTTCGTTACTGAGAATAGTACGGTGCCAGTGATACAGCATTTTAAAGGCGTGTGTCACTTGTATATAGATAAAGCGGCCGATCTCGATAAAGCAATGGCGCTTCTGTTAAACGGTAAAACGCAGCGTACTGGTGTATGTAATGCGCTTGAAGGGTTAATCGTTCATCAAGATATCGCTTCGACTTTTTTACCGAAAGTTGCTGCTGCATTGGCCGAACGAGGTGTAAAAATCAATGCATGTAAGCAGACCGTAGCTTATTTTGATAATGCCGTTGAATTGAGTGATGACGAGTTTGGCGAAGAATACTTGAGCCTTGAAATAGCGGTTCGTCAGGTTGTTGATTTTAATGCAGCACTTGCGCATATTGATCGCTTTGGCAGTCATCATACCGAAGTTATCTGTACGGAAGACGAAGCGGCTGCTGATTTGTTCCAGCGCGGTGTAGATGCTTCTGTCGTAATGGTTAACGCCTCTTCACGCTTTAGTGATGGTTCAGCGTTAGGCCTAGGTGCCGAGATTGGTATTGCTACAACCAAATTGCACGCTTACGGACCAATGGGCTTAGAGTCGCTAACAACAGAAAAGTTTTTAGTGAATGGTGTAGGCCAAATCAGAGAATAATGAATTTATGCTGCTTGAGTAGATGGAAGAGTTATACTCAGTGGTATACACAGAATGACATAAGTAACTGCAAAGCTCGGGTCGAAAGACTTGGGCTTTTTTCTTTTCGATTTAGGGAGTTAATTTTGTAACAAGTAATAAATGCGGAAAGTGGTGGAGCTAAGCAGGATCGAACTGCTGACCTCCTGCGTGCAAGGCAGGCGCTCTCCCAGCTGAGCTATAGCCCCACATTCCGTCAGTGGACGAAGCGAAATTTAATCATTTTTTATATTCCCGTCAACCCCAGACAAAAAATTTCGCTATTTTTTTATAGTCTTTGTTACACTGAACTGAAAATAAAACGAATTAAGCGAATTATGGTTCTGCGTCATATCTTTTCTATTCTCGTTATTGGGCTGCTAGCGAGTTGTGCATCACAGCCTGATGAGCCTGAACTTATTATCGAAAAACAATCTTTTCATAAGCGCCTTTCACCAACTGGTGATAAAGAATTTGCTTTCATTGTAACAGTACAAGCAACACCCCGAATGGAGTTGGATGCTAGTAAACCTATATCAAGGAGAGAGCTAAAACGTTTTGCTGAGTTTGAACGTATTGAAGATTCTCCCTCTCTAAAACTCAAGCTAGAAGAGCAAGCCGTCGCCTTATTAAAACCGGCTTTGATTGAGGCGGACTACTGCAAGGCAGGTCATAAAATTACCGATGTGTACTGGCGGCAGCGTAGCGTTCAGTTACGAGGTAAGTGTTTGTGATCAGAAACAATCCAAGTGTACTTGTAGAGCGGCTCGCTCAGTTAGATATCAACTATCTCAGTTATGAGCATCCACCGTTACATACTTGTCTAGATGCTGACAACTTGAAGCTAGAGAGAAAAGGGACGCGATTGAAAAATCTTTTCCTACGAGATAACTATGGAAAGCGACACTTTCTTTTTATTATTCCTGCAGATAAGCAAGTTGACCTAAAAGCACTGTCTAAATCTCAAGGGGTGTCGCGTTTAGGTTTTGCATCGACGGACAGGCTAGCAAAGTATTTAGGTGTGGAACAGGGCTGTGTGTCAGCACTCACACTGCATAACGACAGTGAGCAACAAGTCGAATTATGGCTTGATAGTGAACTGCAATCTGCGCATTTATGGCAGTGTCATCCCCTAGTGAATACTAAAACTTGGGTGTTAACGCTCGAAGACCTAAAGCGCTTTTGGCAGGTCACTGGGCACTCACCTCACTGGGTTGACTGTATTTCTCAAACTCAGGACCAAGCCGACCGTACAGACGATAAAAAGTGACGCACAAAACCAAGTGATACCAGCTTGCTCATAAATCAAACCTGGAAGATAAGATCCCAGCACGCCTCCGGAATAATAAAACGAAACATAAGCGCCATTGGTGACGGTTGCAGGTGCCTGACTTATACTGTTGGCTAATGGTGCGGCGGTTGAGTGGATCACAAACATACAGGCGCAGAACAGCGTAAATAAGACCAAGAAAAATAAGATAGATACCATAGGCAAAAGCGCAATAGATGTTGCATAGATGAAGAACATCACCGCTAAAAATTGCCAGGTAGAATGAAATTTACTTTGTAGCCAAGGTGTAATGAGAGACCCTAAAGCACCAACTAAATAGCCTGTATAGACCCAGCCCACTTTACTGGGATCAGTTAAATTGAAGTCGTACTTGAGTATAAAGGGTAAAAAGTTGAGTAGCCCCGCGAAGCAGAAAAACATACAAAATACAGAGCTGTATAATCTCACTAGGCGCGATTGCTTGAGTGGTGCCAAGTAATCACGGACCTTGGTGGCTTGTATTATTGGGGGTTTATTCATACTGGCTCGAATGCTAACTGCCAACACAATCAATAATAATGCGTTTAGGTAATAGAAACTTTGCCATTCAAACCAGACGGCAAAGTTGGCTGCAAGTGTGCGGCCAAAATAACCTCCGGCTATGGTACTTCCGATGTACAAGCTCATGTTTCTTTTCAATTGCGAGTCACTAAATTGTTGGCCGATATAGCCTGTCATCGCAGTGAGTGCGGCAGGTAATAATAGCCCTTGAATTAACCGGATAAACAATAGCCCTGAAAATGAAGTCATTGAAGCAAATGCTAAACTGCTGAGTGCCAAAAGCAGCATGGTCCACTTTAAAATGCGTAGTGGATTGGATCTTGCTAGCAATAATCCGTAGCAGATTGGCGCGATAGCCAAAGGTAGCATAGTTGCTGACATCAGCATGCCAGCATCTGACGCTGACACACTAAATTGCTCGGCAAACTCAGCCAGCAGCGGCTGCGGTGCGTAAAGCACAAAAAAAATGGTCACAGAGCAGAGCAATAGGTGTATGACAGGCATTAAGCAATAAGGCTTTTAATTTCGATGAGTTAGCTTAAATTAAAGCAAACTAGATGACAATTTTTTGCGCTAAATCACGATGCGCAGCAATAATTTTGGTAGTTTTATATTAGATTGGCTGATTCCTCTCTGGTCAATCGAAATTGCTGAGTTAAAATAGTGAAAAGTCTATTTTACGGAGTTGCATGATGGGTTCACTGCAAGATCAGTTACTAAAAGCAGGTCTAACAACTGAGCACAAAGCGAAAGTTGCAAAAACACAAAAGCGTAAACAGCAGAAGAAAAAGAAAAAGGGCGCAACGAGCGACCAAACGGACCTTCAAAAACATATTGAGCAAACAAAGCTCGAGCAGCAAAAGCGTGCCGAAGAGCTAAATAAGGCGAAGCAAGAAACGCTTAAAGACAAAGAGCAAATTGCTCGCGTGAAGCAGATCTTAGAACATCATAACCAAGATGAGATCCGCGGCAATGTGACCTTCAACTTCACATACCAAAATAAAGTGAAGGAGTTAGAAGTTAATTCCGAAACACAAAAAGCGCTATCAAAGGGGCGTTTAGCGATTTGTGTGTTAGAAGAGCAGTTCTACGTACTACAAGATGAACCTGCTAGAAAGATTGCAGAGGTAGACGAAAAATATATCGTTTTCCATGTTGAGGACAATCAGCAAGGTGATGAGGATGACCCTTACGCTGACTTTGAAGTCCCAGATGATTTGATGTGGTAGTGATTAGGCTTTAGGTCAAACTTTAGTCTACACTGACTTACAACGTTAACCGTCAATAAAAAGAGTAATGATATGAGCAAGATGAAAAAACTACTAGTAGGGACTACGGTGGCAATTTGCGCACTAGGGTCAGCAAGTTCAATGGCTGCAGATGGTAAAGCATTATATACAGCGAAGATGTGTCAAACCTGTCATGGTGCAGAAGGTAAAGCTCCAATCATGCCTCTGTATCCAAAGCTAAATGGTCAAAATAAAGAGTATTTAGCGGCGCAGATGAAAGATATCAAATCAGGTAAACGTAATAACGGTATGTCAGCAGCGATGAAAGCGATGGTCGCTAATGTCAGTGACGCTGAAATCGATGCGATTGCAGAGTATCTATCTAAAGTTGAATAACGTCAAAATTAGATATCAAAGATAATAAAAAAACCACCGTTCGCGGTGGTTTTTAGTTGAAGATATAATTAAGCTATTTTAGACTTCTATACATCTAAATGTGGAGTCAATAAGGGATCCCCATGTTCGAATTACCTCAGTTAAATTTAAAAGACAAAGTAAGCGCAGAAGAATGGCAACTGCGTGTTGATCTCGCCGCTTGCTATCGACTGGTTGAGCACTTTCGTTGGGGAGATCTAATTTATACGCATATGTCGGCGCGTTTGCCAGGAACGGATCATTATTTAGTCAACGCTTTTGGTCTGACCTTTGATGAAGTCACCGCTTCTAATTTAGTGAAGGTCGATCTTGAAGGGAATATCCTTGATGATACGCCATTTAAGATTAATCCGGCGGGCTTTACCATTCACAGTGCAATCCATGAAGTGCGAGAAGATGCGCATTGTGTTATCCATCTCCATACCAAAGAGACGGTTGCAGTAGCAAGTGTAGAGGGGGGGTTATTGCCTTTAAGTCAGCATAGTATGTTCTCCTTACCATCACTGTCGTATCACGGCTATGAAGGTTTAGCCGTGAATATGGATGAGAAAAAGCGCTTGCAAGATGACTTAGGTACAACCAATCATATGCTGCTCGTGAACCATGGTGGTTTAACTGTTGGGTCAACGGTAGGCGATGCCTTTATGCGTTTTTATGACTTGCAGCGAGCATGCGAAATCCAAGTTGCGATTCAAGCAACTGGACAACAGGCAGTACCTGTACCTCAACCCATTATTGATAACATATATAACCAAGCGAATGTCGTGCATAGCGGTAGCACCGGTGGTCAATTAGCATGGCCTGCAATGCTTCGTAAAGCTTACCGCCTAGATCCAAGCTTTGCTCAATAGGAGTCAACATGAAAGTTAATCGCGTCGAAGTCTTCGATATTCATTGTCCAGATAGACCTGCTTGGACACCTGTTTTTGTGCGTATTCACACCGATGAAGGTATTTCAGGAGTAGGTGAAGCAGGGCTTGCATACGACCTCGGCCACAGCGCTGCGGCCAGTATGATTAAAGAAATGGCTGAAGCCTTTTTGATTGGTCATGACCCTTTTCAAACTGAGTTGCTCTGGTCCCGTATGCTGAGAGAAAGTTTCTGGGGTTTAGGTGGCGGGCCTGTGGTATATGCGGCGATGTCGGCAATCGATACGGCGCTTTGGGATATTAAAGGTAAAGCCTTAAACCTACCTGTTTATCAGTTGCTTGGTGGTAAAGTGAACCCAGAGCTTCGCACCTATGCCTCGCAATTACAGTTTGATTGGGATAGCGAGTTTAAAGCACTGGTTCAACCGCACGAATATGCTGAAGCGGCCCACAAAGCCATTGCTGAAGGCTATGATGCGGTTAAAGTTGACCCAATTCAGTATGATAAAGATGGCAATACCTATTACGACAGAACTAAGCTTATCTCGCGCGCGGAAATGAAATTATACCGTGCGAGAATGAAGGCTATTCGTGAAGCGGTAGGTGATGAAGTCGACATTATTTTTGAGTGCCACAGCTTACCAGGCGCGACATCAGCTATTCAAATTGCGGATATCGCTGAAGAATTTGATTGTATGTATTATGAAGAGCCGGTGAATTATCTTAACCACTCTTTACATGCAAAAGTAGCCAACAAGACCTCAGTGCCAATTGCTGGTGGTGAACGTTTGTATAACCGCTGGGGTGTTCGCCCTTATTTTGAAGATCAAAGTATTGATGTACTGCAGCCAGATATTGGCCTATGTGGTGGCTTTACGGAAACTAAGAAGGTATGTGATTACGCCGATATCTTTGATATCCGTATTCAGGCACACGTTTGTGGTGGCCCGGTAGCAACCGCAGCTTCATTACACTTGGAAACCGCCATCCCAAACTTCCTGATCCATGAGCATCATACTTACGCAATCAAAAAGTGGAACAGAGAGCTATGCTTGCAAGATCCACAGCCTAAGAACGGTATCTTTAGAGTGTCAGAAGAGCCGGGACTTGGTATTGAGCTAAACGATGAAATCGTAATGCGCTCAGCCCGTGTGGAAATTAAGTAGATATTCGACGATAAGCTTAAATGCCTAATACCAATTTGACTTAATACTTGCTCAATTTGAAGGAGTAAATCTGACGCTAACAGCGTTAAAAATTTCTTATTTAGAACAACTAAATAGCAAAATTTTTGCCTAGTTATCGACAAGATTTTCTCGCCTCAAAAT
>NZ_PNDS01000002.1 GCF_005886535.1 Pseudoalteromonas sp. S2755 | reverse complement strand
GTTGTGCTTTAGCAACAATGAGTTGGAACATTCCTTATCCAAACCTCAGGTTATTTACCAAACAAAAGCGGCTTGGTCGATCACTCGTACCAAGCCGCTAAAAGAGTAAACTACACTATCTTAGAAGTGTAGTTGGACCCCTGCAAATGGGCCTGAGACATCCAAATCAGTGTAGATATCGTCAATATCATCTAGCTCCAGTACCATAGAGCGGTAACCCACTTTTACCGCAACATCAACAGCCATATTATCGATAAGCTCATAAGCGATACCAATTTGATAATCTTGGATTTTGCTGTCATCAATTGCAAGCATGCTGCCTTCGGCAAAAACACTTAGCCCTGTAAGTGGTAAACCCACTTCACCGCGCAAATAACCTAGAGGAACAAAGCCTGAGAATTCAACCTCTTCTGTGCGTGTTTGACCATTTGCAGTACCAGTTACCATGATAGAACCGTCAAACTGCTTAAAGTTCACACCAAAGTCTAGCGTCAACAAGTCATTATCTAGTACTTCGTAATACAATGTGTAGTCGATGTGGTTTAGATCTGCGTTTGTTGTCGCGTCAGTACCTACCGTATAAACTTGGCCACCAAAGTCAAAAGACTCTGTTAACGTCGTTTGACCATTTAACTCAAGCTCGGTATAGCGTAACTTGATATTTGGTACTAGCGGTACTGGGTGCTCAAGTGCAGCATAGAAACTCGTAAAAGTTTCATCGTCAAAGTTAAAGCTTTGCATATTGCCTTTTTCAGCAAAGCTACCTTCGGTTTCGGTATCCCACCCTTCTGCACCGACATAAAGCCCGAGTACCGTGTCTGCGTGTGCAGCAGGTGCTAAGCAAGCGAGAGATAATGCCGCTGCTAAAAAGTGTTTTTTCATGATGTTATCCTTGCGCTAAAAGTTCACTAAGTTCGATGAGAGCCGCATTGGCTCGCGAAATATAATTTGCCATAACCAGAGAATGATTCGCTACCAAGCCAAAGCCACTGCCGTTTAACACCATAGGGCTCCACACTGTCTCTTGAGTCGCCTCTAGCTCTCTGATGATCTGCTGTAGGCTGACAAGTGCATTTTTCTTTTCAAGCACAGGTCTAAAGTCATGCTCTACTGCTTTCATATAGTGCAGTAACGCCCACGTGGCACCTCTGGCTTCATAAAATACATCATCAATCTGCCACCAAGAGGTTTTCACCATATTATGGCTTGGCGTCATGGTTGCTTGATCAGCTGCCGAATCCCCAGCTAAGTCGGTGTTTAACCTATCTTGCCCTACGCTTGCGCTTAACCTTTGGCTTAGGCTGCCCATGCGTTTTTCAGCTTCTTTTAGCCAAGCTCTCAAGTTATCCGCACGCGCATAAAACTGGCTGTCGCGGTTACTGTTATCAGAAATTTGCGTCAAATACTGACGCAGCAAGTCATTACCTTTTTGATATTCACCCTCAGCACTTGGCCACATCCACGCTGTTGAACTGATATTAAACTGTGGTTGGGCTAGCTTTAAACTTGGGTGTTCAGTCGATTGAGACTGTGAACGACTAAAGTCTTTACGCATCGAAAGTGTAAGATCTCGTGTCATCTCAAGCACGCCATACTCCCAAGCCGGCATGTTATCCATCATTACGCTCGGTGGCATCATGTCGTTCGACAAGTAACCACCAGGCTTATTTAAAAGCGTATCTGTCACTTTAATCAAGGTATGTGTTGTCACATATCCAGTGACTAATGTATTGCCATTTTTCTGCGCATCCGCTTTTGCAGCCGCGACGACGTCAAACTGTTCTGGTTCCACACTCCAATATACGGCTATAACATAACCCAGAAGTATGACAGCGATAATGCCAGAGATGATTTTTCCCGTATGATTTCCCATTTAATACCTCACTGTTTTTAGTGATGAGAGTGATGTCCTGCGTTTGATTTTTCTTTACCACCAAACATGTCTGCAAGTGCGACGACTTCTGCCATGGTGAAGATCCTATCGCCATCAGCAAAATATAGCGTAAGCTTACGCTTCTCACCGACTTTTAATGTTTCTACTGGTTCAAACACCATTAAGTGATAACCACCAGGCTGAAATGTCACTGACTTACCAGCTGGAATAGCGAGCTCGTCAACACGTTGCATTTTCATCATATCTTCTTTATGAATATGCTCGTGAATTTCAACACGCTTAACGCCTTCGAGCGCAGCTTTAACCAACACTTTATTTTGCTGCGTTGGGTTTTCAATAACGAGATAACCTGCAGTTGAAGGTGCTGCTGGTAAAAATGCACGCACGGTTGCGTTGTGAACAGAAAGTTGCTCCGAATCATGATGATGTTCACCATGTTCATGCCCTTGATGAGCTGAAGCGTTAAAGCCGATAAAAGTTGATAAAGCAAAAATTAAGGTTTTGATTACACTTGATTTCATGTTGGCTTTCCTTGGATTTATAACTGCAAATAACTATATCACAGATCCCAATTTAGCGTGTTTTTTATCTCCTACCACCAACAAAAACCCACTGCTCACACTTTTACTTGAGCAGATTTGTCCACCACTAACCACACAATTGCAATAATACAGATGAGTGGAAATAGCACTATCAGCGAATTAAATAGCAATGTCATTACTAACCCAATGAACACAGTAAGGAGCAGCCCCAAAATACCTGCGCTCAAGAGTGCTCCTAGCACCACCAGCGCTACAATTGCAAATAGCAACGTGAGTATTTCAAAGCCAAACCAACCTAGGTCAAATCCCATATCGAGTTGCAGATCGCTGATGTCTAACCAGATTAGTGGCAGTGACACCCAAGATAGCGCCAATAAAAATACTAGCGCTAATAATATACCGGCCACGACTTTCATAGTGCCTACCTCGTCGCCGTTACTTAGTTTTCGTATTGCGTTTTTGGCATTGCAAACCAAGCGACGCCATACGCCAATAACACCAACATTGGAAACTTAAAAAACAGCAATACCGTTAGTAAACGCGTTAACCAAATTGGCATATCAAAACGTTGTGCGAGTTGCGCACATACGCCACCAATTTTCTTTGAACTATTCATTTGAGACAGTGTTGATTGATATCTATTTTTCATCTTTATCCCCTTTCGCTTTGATTGCTCAGTCGTTGCTGTGGGCGAGCCTAGCTCGCCATTTTTTGCTTCAGTTGGGCTAATTCATCGTCGATTTGTTGTTGCTTTTGCTCATCTTCAAAGCGCTGCCATACATCGGGCTGCCCTAAGTCATAGGATTCGACTTCAGCTTCAAGGCGCGCCACCTTACGTTCTAACTCGTCGAACTTGCGCGTTGCAGAGTGCATATCGTCACTATTCAGCGTTTGTTTGATGGTTAACCTTGCCTTACCAGCTTCCAAGCGGCGCAACATGGCCTTTTCTTTTGCCTTTAATTGCTGAATTTTGCTTTGCAACTTGTCCGCATCTGCGCTGAGTTTTTCAAGGGCAGGCGTTAGATCATCAATTTTTTGCTGTGCTTCTTGCGCTTTTTCGGTTTCTCCCTGCTTTTGCTCAAGGGCTGAGCGGGCAAGATCTTCACGACCTTTTTCAAGAGCATGTTCGGCTTTGCTTTGCCACGTTGTCGCAGCTTTATTTGCTTGCTCAACTTGGCGCTGCGCTACTTTTTGTTGGCAAATAAGCTCAGCTGCCGTTGTACGACAATCAGATAGCGCTTCTTCTAAATCACGCACTAACTGAGTTGCCATTTTTTGTGGGTCTTCTGCTTTGTCTAGTAACGCGTTAAGTTCTGCTTTGATAAGATCTTCAATTCTGTTGATGATGGTCATTGTTCGGCTCCTTTTATAATATAGTTAGACTACTCCAAGAGCCGTGCCAAAAATAAAAACAAAATTAAATCATTGAGTTAAGATTTTTTGAAAAGAAAAATAGATTTATTGAGATACATTAAATAGTGAAAAAGACGATAAAATCGTCTTTTTCACACACAGGATTGAGCTAGCGCATTTTATACTTCAGGTACAAAAGACAGCGCCTTTTCCATCACCTCAATGCCAGCCTCTTTTTTGTGACCGTTTTCAGATAAATGACGACGGAATCCTCTCGCACCGGGCTGATTTTGAAAAATACCCAACATGTGACGCGCAATATGCCAAAAGTTTGCACCATTCGACATTTCACTTTCAAAGTAGTCATACATGCTTCTTACGACTTGATGGCGAGTTTGCGTAAACGCAGCTTCGCCATATAGCAGCTCATCAACCTGCGACAACATAAACGGGTTGCTGTAGGCTTCACGGCCAACCATTACGCCGTCAAGGTGAGCCAAATGATGCTGGCATTCCTCAAGAGTTTTAACACCACCATTAATACTGATATGCAGATCTGGATAGTCTTTCTTTAATTGATAAACGCGAGGATAATCTAATGGTGGGATCTCACGGTTTTCTTTCGGGCTTAAGCCTTGCAACCATGCTTTACGGGCATGAATGATAAAGTCATCACAGCCCACCGCCAGCGAGGCTTCAATCAACGCCGTAAGAAACTCATAGGAATCTTGTTCATCAATACCAATGCGCGTTTTTACCGTTACCGGAATATTCACTTGTAACTTCATCGCCGCCACACAATCAGCAACTAACTGAGGCTCAGCCATTAAACACGCACCAAAGCGACCATTTTGCACGCGATCTGACGGGCAACCCACATTTAGGTTTACCTCACTGTAGCCATATTCCTCAGCACGCTTAGCACACTCTGCCAGCGCCTTAGGATCAGAGCCACCCAATTGCAACGCCACTGGTAACTCATGCGCACCAAATGCCAAATAATCCCCTTTACCAAAAATAATTGCACCTGTAGTGATCATTTCAGTGTACAGCACCGCATGTTTAGTAAGCTTGCGGTGAAAGGTTCTGCAATGGCGATCCGTCCAATCCAGCATCGGCGCAACGCTAAAGCGGCGAAACGCCGAATCACCTGTATTTATTGGCGTAACGCCTGATTTATATGGGTTTTGCATGTTACCTCTAGTGCCCCGAATCGCCTTGAATTTCCGTCAATTTCGTTATATGGTGCCCCATATGTGCCCCAATTTTTGTAGGACGACCATGGCATCATTAACCATTGAGAAACGCAAAAAATCCAACGGTGAATATAATTACCGCGCATTAGTGCGCGTAAAAAAATCGGGCGTAATTATACACCGAGAATCTAAAACTTTCACTAAAAGCGAGCATGCCCGCACTTGGGGTAAGAGGCGCATTGAGCAAATTGAGGTCAATGGTTTAAAAACATACAAAACGGTTACTCTCGGTGAACTGCTAAATTTGTACTATGAGGACCACGATTTATGGTCAAAAACTGGCAGGACAAAACGCTACGTAATTAAAATGCTAATGGACTGCGACATATCACAGATAGATAGTAATGAACTGAGAACCAGTCATCTAATTGAACACTGTAGACACCGCCGCAATGCAGGAGCCAGTCCGCCCACTATTTACCACGACATCGCGTATTTGCGAAGCGTCATGAAAAAAGCAATGTCTGTGTGGGACATCACAGCAAACTATCAAATATTTGAAGATGCAGTGCCAACACTAATAGACATGGGACTAGTAGGTAAAAGCCAAAAGCGCACTCGCCGCCCCACAGACAACGAACTTGAGGCATTGCGGCTAGGTCTACAAAAGCGCATGGAATACCGTCCGAACGGCGCAACCCGCATCCCTTATTTAGATATTTTGGATTTTAGCTTGTTGACCTGCATGCGTATTGGTGAGGTGTGCAAAATCACGTGGGATGACCTAAACACCACGCACAAAACTGTAATAGTTCGCGACAGAAAAGACCCGCGCAAGAAAGAAGGCAATCACATGGTGGTGCCGCTCCTTGGCGGCTCATTTGACATTGTGAAGCGCCAACCCAAAACAGGCGAAAGGATATTCCCTTACAACCCGCGTAGCGTTGCATCGGGATTCCAACGAGTACGTAATGAGTTGGGCATTGAAGATTTGCGCTATCACGATTTACGCAGAGAGGGAGCAAGCCGCTTGTTTGAAAAAGGCTACACGATTGAAGAAGTTGCACAGGTTACAGGGCATCGTAATCTAAATATTTTGTGGCAGGTTTACACCCAACTGTTTCCGCACAAACTGCATGATAAAGAGGATTTGTAGTAGTGAGGGAGTCGAACCCCAAAAACCAATGTGAATACCCCTACATACCCCGCCATATCTACGTTTTAGATTTTAGCAGTGGATATGTTGGGGTATGTTTTTCTCTGGGATAGCCCCAAAATGTCCCCAAACTCTACTGGATTTTTTCCTTGATTTCTTTGACCGATTCCTTGAGCCATCGAATATCTGTTTTGTTGGTCGTTACAGCCCCATACAGAAATATAGCATTCGCCAGTATCGTGAGTATTGTGTCTTGACTGATATCCATGCCTTACCTCGCTTGCACGGTTACTACTGTTTGTGGTGAGACCTCACCGTCTAACAACACCTGATACTCAGGCCGCAGCCTCATTTCAGCATCAAAAATGGTGTCCACCAATGCCTGATTTTTAGGGTTTAGTTTGATAACCGCTTCCAGCCACAGCTCATCTTTGACCTTGTAACTAAAATCCAGTTTTGATTTATCAAGAAAAAATCCTGCCCATGCTCGTTCAATATCATGCGAGCCGTTCGCCTGAAATTGCAGTTTGGCCAGCAGATTCCCGAGTGGTTCGGTAAATGATTTTGAGCCGCTATTGATGTATTGGTAAATGTAGTAAACACCCCCAATAGTGAGCAATAGACTCAGGTTTTTGCTAATGAAGTTACCCATAAAATCCCCACTGAAAACCGCGCTGAATTTCATCCATAGAGTACGGCTGCTCACCGTTTTCCATTTGAATCATAGCCTCAATCACCCGTGGGTATTCGCTATCATCCAGTGTTTTATTGCTGTCCACATTAGCTCTGCTCGACACGAACGCGATATATCCTGCCGTGTCATTCTCATTGGGTGGAGCCCATCTGCTAATAATGTCGCTGACATTTCGAATATCGTATTTATGCGCATAGGTTCGCAGAATACGAGCGGCGGCACGAATACCATGCTCAGCGGTTTCAAAAATAGCAAAACGGCCATCACTGCCCACTAACCCAACCCAATTTTCACCCGCCTCAATATTCAACGGGTTGTTATTGCGGATACCCCGCGCAGCTTGTTGCGTTGTCATATATACCCCTATTCCCAAAACAATTAATGCGGTGATGATGTGTGTAGTGTCTAACTTCATCATTTCATTTCCTTAAACACCCTCAACCTAGAGACTGGGCTCGCTTGTGACACCTCAGTGTCATATAGGCGCGCTCTATATCTGTCGTCCGTATTTTTGGTTAGTGGATAGGTAATGAATTGGTTTGAGCTGAATGTGCCTAGTACCGTACCACCACCAAAATCAGTACTGTCGCTCGGGATAGGCATAAATGTGACGCCGTCATCCTCAGAGATTAACTGCGTACCATTTTTGATTGCGTACACCGCCCCACGGGATTGTGCCGCAACGAATTGAACATCAACCAACTCAGTGATAGCGGTAGATTCACGGTTGAATACGAACCCCGCACCACCTGCGATTGCTGTGATATGAGTGCTACTAAATCGGACATCTGGATATACAATAAGGGAGCCGAAGACATCACCAATTGGTCGCCCCAGTGCATGCGGGAATGTTTCACAAACACCTGACGCCCCCGTTAAATCATAAAAATAATCATTGCCCGGCGAGCTACAAATGGCGTAAACGCGCTGGCGGTGCTTATCGTAGAATGTCTTTTTAACAGTAAGGTTCAAGTTATATGGTATTGAAAATACAGGCGTATTTATGTCGCTAGGTGTATACCAATTTGCGGCGCTTTCCCCTCGCTGAAACGCAATAAATCGCGTGCCGTCATACATCAGTTTTGCCCAGTTTAGCGGCACTTTCGCCTTGAGTGTGTCATATTGCGCAACTTTTTGACCCATTTCATAAACCATGATGAGGCCGTTTTCATACAGCGCCGCGACACGATCTTTGTCATAATCAACGACGACGACATCAGCAATATTGCCAGTGATATTTAGCAGGTTCACGCCCTGTTCTGAAACCCGCATCGCACCGTATTGGTCGTATTGATTGATATGCCGCTCAACAACGTATACCGCATGAGCCGTTGATGTGCACGCCCAATAATCAGGTTTTTCAGCCCCATAATCACCACCATAGCGCCCCTCATTACCGTCCAATGCGTTTACTGTGGTATATGTGCTACCAGAGATATACAGTGGTGGCTCATTGATAGAGACGTATATTTCAGAAGATGAGTTGATTTTCTTCTCAATGCCAGCTCGTACAGGTATTCCCGTCTCTGGCGTACACCCTTTCCCGCCATACCAAAAATCGTGCGTATCACTAAACAATGTAACGGCCATTCGACTGGCCTCAAACGGCAATACTTGCTGTGTACCACCATAGTGCTCCGCCATATAGCTCAGTGCTCTGTTACTCCCGCCTGTGGGAGCATCATATTTAAGAGAGTGTTTCGACACCCAAATATCAATGGTTTGCTCTACATCTGATAAAAGCACCAATAAATCAAAAGACTCGGCTGTCTGTAACTCAAAACCAGATCGAATCTCGGTTTCAATAACAGTGTTCCCGTCACGCGTAGCACGTAGCTTTACTTGATTCTCACAGTTCACCAGCTTTATAAACTGACCAAAGGCGTTAATTTCAGTAATAAAGTTCGGCTCTAAGATTTTTTTCAATAACATCAATTAGCCCTCATCATTGCTACGGCCATACCCATGCCACCTAAACCCAACATGACGTACATCATGGTTTTGTTGGTGCTGATTGCGAGTTGCTGACCATCCGAGCGCGTGGAATGGTCTGCGAACTGCAGTGCTTGCTTATGCGCCAAAATAGTTTGGTCGCTGGCGTCTTTGTATGCGTCCTGCGTTGCTGTAATTACCTGCGCCCCCAAATCCTTTGCTAAGTTTGATGCGTTATCCATGGAATACACTGCAACGTCTGTCATGCGTGCATTTGCATTGTCGGCGGCATCAATTGATAGGCCAGCGAGTTGCGCCGAGTTATCCATTGCGTAACTGGCAACGTCAGTAATTCGTGCGTTTGCATCCCCTATCGCACCAATCGTTGTATTTAGCGTGTCACCAGCAAAACCAATAACATCGCTATTGATACCAGCAGACAGCCCCAACATCTCACGCGCTAAATCGCCATTTTCTGCCAGCGCATCTCGCGTTAGTGAGTTTTGTGCGTTGATACTGTCACCCGCAATGTTTCGAGTCATTGACAGTGCATCGCCCGCGAAATCTAGTGAGTCGCGATTTACATTCCCTGCAAAATCAAATCCGTCTCGGGTCATGCTGCCAGCAGCATCAAAACCCGCGATATTTGCATCAACCAACCCCGCACCTAGTGACTCAATCGCGCTAACCAGTCCGCCGTCAGTCATGTTGTACGTGTTGCCGCTGCCATTTGTGATAAAGCCGTTATTGTCACCCTGAACACCAATACTCGTACTGGTGTTATTGGTGGTTTGGCGTGATGTACTTCTGGATTTACTACCCATTTAGCGTCATCCTATAAATTGCATAGCCGTCTTCGTCCGTCGACTCGTACACAAATTGATAGGCCGACAATAAACGTTTCAACGCCGTGCGTTTTGTGTGGTAAACAATGGAGGGGGCTGAAATGCGGCGAGCTAACGACACCACTTTTGGTGCAATCGCCAGCAGGTTTTTACCTGCTGCACACACCACACACAACCCGTCACGGTCTACACGCAACACGCAATAGCACCCCTCAAACTCAACCAGTACCGCCGAACCATGCGCCACTTCATTTTTTACGGTTTCATAGTCTGCCGCTGCCGCTGATTTAATTTGATGAATTTCACTAATGTGCGCCACGCGCATACCGCCCCCTATTTTTTCAACAGAAATAAAGCAGCAATTGCCACAGCACCAATAATCAACAACTGGTTGTTAGTGCCGCCACCGAAATTGATATTTCCACCCTGAAAACCAATTCGCTGCATTTGGTCGCCAGTGCCAGATGTTGCGCCTGAACTAATGGGACTCCCAGCCCCATTAGTCATACCGGGTATCGCACCCGTTGCACCTAGCATTGCGCCAAACATTACGACTGCCCCGCAGGTTTGCGCATCCAATCACGTACATAGTCAGCCAAAATTGCACCCGCGACCGAGATAGCCACGCCATACGCAAAATACTTTAAGTTCTTCGGATTACCTTTCATTTCATTGCCTTCATAATTAGTGCTACAGCCAACAACCCACCAAATCCGTACAGTACGGTTGATTGTGGTAAACCAAACACCATTGGTTCAGTAGGTTGCGCGGTTTGAGTTTTTGGTGCGTCCACAAGTACCGCCGCACCATTGTCTAGCTCTGCGGTGTTCATGTGTTCGTTTTGGGTGATGCCGTTTGATGACTTGATAGCCTTAACTTTTTCGACATCGCCCCAAATTTTCAGCGCGTTACCCAAAAATGAGTTCGCGCCATCCCACCAACCGCCGCCCGTTGTAGTTGCCGCCATTGTTGGCGCTCCCTCTGGTTGCATTGGTCAACCCCCTTAGAATGTTGATTTTGCGTAGTCATCGAAGTAATGCACGACCACTTCAGCGCTACCCGCTTCAGATGCCTCAACACGTAAACGCATGTCATTGATGGTGTTATCCAGCGCTAGTGCACTAAATACATCCCCTGCCAAAAACAGGTCAATTGCATGTGTATTGGTTCGCGGTGAACGGCCGCGCTGCTTTAGGTGGTGCGTGTGTAGTGGTGCAGGAATGTGGTCACGCCATTTCACGTTGTTTACTAGAAATTCGGCAGACGTAACGCCCGCTTTTTTAATTTCAATTAGCGCGATTTTTGCACCCAATGGACGCGGTAAGTTTTCAATTTCGTTGATACCAACCGCAAAGTTGTAGCGGAACGAACGGCGTTTGAATAACCAACCAGGAGCACTCCCAGAAGATTTTTCAGCAAACGCTTTAATCACTGGCGCAGTTGCATCCGTTGCGATATCAAATTTGATTTGTGCGATAGACAGACCAGTTGTACCCAACGCAAAAAAGCGTTGCTCAACCAATGATGGATTTAATACACCCTCAATCTCAGGACGCACAAAGTACAGCGTTGCAATACCGTCAACCTGCTCACGTTTAAAATATGCATTTTCGTCAAGCAGGTCTTGCAGCGTGGCGTACTCTGTTAGCGTTCGGCCTTGTAGCTCAACTTTTAGATTTTTGATTTGTGCAGGTGTTACGCCTGAATATTCAAAATGAATTTTTTCGTATGTGCGGCCAACTGGCAGCGTTAACGAAACACTGCCGCCAGCAGCAACACCAGTTAGGTTATTTAGTGGAGAAACTTCTAACATTGCGCCCCCTTAACCTACGATTGTGCGTTTGATTGAACGCAAGGCGCGAACGTTATTGAGGATGGCTAAAACGCCAAGAGTGACACCCACGGATGTCAGAGTAGATTTATTTAACATGCGATGATTACCTTGTTTGGTTTTAAAATCGCTAAGTAATAAATCAGGCGTTTCGCTCTTGAGGGAAACGGTTTTCGCTCCCCCTATAGCGAAAAGAGCGAAATTTTCGCTCTTTTGACTAATAAAATTTATAGATTTCCTCTATCAACTCCTCTCTACTCACTTCTTTGTAGTGGCGCTTCTCATTCTTTTTGAGAAAAACACGATTAAATTTCGATTTGCTTTCGACGAAATAAAACAACCCCGAGTTAAACACCAGCATGATATTCATAGGTGGTTTTTGGGTATGAGGCACTTTTAAATGAAAAGTTAAACTCTCTCTCATGACACCGTTTAACCATTCATGATTGGAGTTATATAAGCTATCAAATCCAATCACTACTTTTTCAGCAGACTGACGAGCCGCATCAAAAGGCTGCACCTCCTTACTCCCCAGCCCCTTTAGGGACTCAAGCAAACTTAACATTACGCCGCCCTCAATTGGTCAAATGTCAGATTTTCGGCTTTACCCGTTTTTAAATGGATTACTTTTGGCTCAATATTCCCTATTCCCCCCTTACTTTTTACCAAATAATAAAGCCGCTCATCTTCATAACGAGCGTTGAGTTTACTTATCAGGTAAATGTCCGTTAATTCCGCATCCAACTCAATTGAAACCCGCTTTGCATCCGCTTGCGCTTCCTGCGCACCAAGCACTTTACGTGGCGAATTATTCCAGATGGTTTTTGGCACTTCCTGCGAACGCTGAAACACCGTGTGCAAAATCACACCGAATTTTCGCCCACCCGTTGCCAACTCACCGATGATTGAATCGTCTTTGCCTGCGGTGTCGCTTAACTTGGCGAGTTCTTCAATCACAACATGTAGTTCACGGTTGCCGTCTGCGGCTTCCCACATTAATTGACCAAACCAATAAAGCTCCGCTTGCTTGGCTTTTTTCAGTTGCTCGCCTTTGAGGGATTTAGGGAACTCAGGGCTGTACGCCACAACAAACTTTTTACCCGAACGCCACGCTTCCACAAACGCTTGAGCAAATTGCTTGCGGTTTGTGTAGTGATACACCGCACGGCCACCCAAACCATTGAAATGCCCTTTCTTGCGGCCATCGTATTTATAATCACCGTATAAATCGAAAATCGCGCATTGGTCGCCCACCATATTCAGCAACTTAACGGCGGTAGTTTTACCGCCGCCAGTTCCTGCCAAATAACATACATGCTTTGCTTTTAAAGCATTGTTAGAGTTAATGGCCACTAACAACCTCCGTATTTTCGCTATTTAATTCGCTCTTGGTGTTCTCTTTTTCGTATGCCTTAATTTGCTTAAAGACCGAAATCGCAGCAGTGCCAAGAACAAGGCCGAGTTCAATTTCTTCTTTCCACTTCACCATCCAAGAGGGCATCCCGCCCTTGCAGTATTTACGCACCACAGGCGCGGCTTTTTCTGCAATCACTTCGCGAGTGTCATTATCAATGGTTACTGGCGCTTCAATGGTGGACTCGATAAAGTCAGCCAGCGAAGAAACGCCATATCCCGCCAGCGCACTAATGTCGCTTTCGGTCATTTCTTCCGACTCGGCGACTTCACCCGCTTGCTCATCCTGAACAGCCGTGAATTTATCTAGATGGCTGTATTCGTCCACCTGTGGCGATTGCTGCAACTCCGATTGCGCCGATTGCGAGCCACCCCCAAAAGTTAAATCCTCCATCGCCGTCGCTATCGCTGTTTTCTGTAGTTCCGCTGGTAAGTCGTTCGCTTGATTCTGCATGCTCTTTCGCTCCTAGTTCGCTAATTTGTTCTGTTTGTGGCACCCATTCATCAGGTGCGGGATTGTGTAAAACCACCTGCGTTTGCATTTCGCTATTTTCGCTCTGCAAAGCTTGCGGTTGCTGGGATTGTTTATTTACCGCTTTCGCCCATTTCGCTTGTAAATTCGCTCCGCTTCTTTGGTCTAATCCGCAGTTTTTACAGTGCAGATAAAAAAGCTTTTTGCCATTCTTGCGGCGGCGTATGCTGGCGAACGTACCGCAGCCGTCACACTCAATTACGCCTAGTTCCTCGTTAGTCGATTTCGCCATAAGTCGCCTCCAGTATTTCTATTCGACTGACCATTTCAGATATCAGTTGCACGGTTTCATCCAGCGCCTTTTCTGCTAGCTCAGCTTTTCGCCCCGCTTTGTAGGCTGGCATGCTTTTCGCCTTTTCAATTTTGTCCTTAATAGACCTAACTATGTGTTGCATAACTCATTGACTCCTGCATTAGATTCCCGCCGCGAACCCAGTAATGAGTTACGGTTTGGTTGATTTCATCATCTTCTTGGTAAGTTGCCCCCCGCATCACCGCTTTTCGATGTTCGGGTGGTATTAAATGAATGGGGTTCACCTTTTCCCCATGCCCAATCTGCCAATCATTGGCTGGGGTATTACAGTTATTTCCAGTGCTCCAAGGAGAGTCGCTGTCGCTCCTCTTTAAAAGCCACTGAGTAACCCGAGTTACATAGGTAAACCCGCGCGATGCGATACCTATGGTGCGCTGTTTTGGCTCTCCGTATGCGTTAGCACCGTTTTCTTCCTTGGCTAGCTCTACTGGCCTTGATTGCTCACCCAATGCGCCGCCGAGCAATTCAATAAACTCAGCAAAGCGGCTATTGTCGGCCGCTTCGAATATCTCTTTTGCGATTTCAGATAGCTTTTCAACAGATTCCTTTGGAACACGGCGAAACTCGCGCCAAATACCAACAGGCGCACCGCCGATAAACTGAAATTGACGAATGCGCCAACGACTAGCCCATGCCGCTACATTCATCACAATGCCGTTTTCAGGCTCAATAGGTAGCCCCGTTTCGTCATCAAACATATCGCCCATGTGCGCGCCGTTTATGTTCTTGGAAATGTATTTGATGATGTACGACACGGCATCGCCTTTGCTTTTATCTTCCGGCGTGGCATCAAAACGGTTTTTCGCCGCCCCATCCTCGTCGCCATCGTGTTGCAAGGCATAGCGGCGCAGGGTGTTTGTAACTGTGGCTTCGTCACTTGGCTTCATAAACAACACCATGTGCCAGTGCGGGGTTGCATCTGCGTGAGGCTCAACAATACGCAAACCAAATACCCCAATTTTAGCCTTGGATAACTCAGCGCGGACTTTCGACCATTGCTTTACCAAATACTCTTGGGTTTCGCGTGGCGATGCGTTGTTATATTTATCACTGTTTGCGTGGTACTTAGACGGCGCAGTAACGGTGTAGAACATGCACGCCATGCCTTTTTCCTCTGCCCATTCTTTATAGCCACGAATGCGAACTATCATTTCAATGCGCCTGATTTCGGGGTTAGAAA
This sequence comes from Pseudoalteromonas sp. S2755, assembly GCF_005886535.1. Taxonomy (GTDB): domain Bacteria; phylum Pseudomonadota; class Gammaproteobacteria; order Enterobacterales; family Alteromonadaceae; genus Pseudoalteromonas. The sequence goes on along the minus strand of NZ_PNDS01000002.1, from coordinate 38,821 downwards.
TGGAATGGTCAAAAACGTGTTTCAGGTCGATGGTTTCGCCGTCCTTGCTTTCAAGCTGCATGGACTCAACCCATTCACGTTGTGACTTTTTGCTGTGGCGGAACTCTTGAACTGCATCTTTGCTGGCATACGGGGAAACCCCTTTTTTAACCAGACCCATAGTGATATTTAAATGCTCAAGTGTGGTGTCGCGTAAACGGTTTAGTTTGCGCAACCACCATTTATCACATTGCATGCGGCGTATTCCGCGCTCTAATCGGTCTGCTAGCAAATTGGTATCGCAACGCTCCCAAGTACCGTTTACTCTCTTGGACTTGGCGGCGTTAAAAGTGGCTTGATAAGGCGGTGTCACCCCTTGCGACATCGTGAAGTCATGCATTGCAATGTAACTGGCAAAAACCAGTTGCTCAGCATCTTCAAGAGTCGTGCTTTCATCAAACTCAACAATACCCATTTGCTGGCAAATCGTGGTGATCTGCTTAGCTTTATCTTTACGGGCTTTTTTGCTGTTTAATTCGCGGATAGTAAGTGGCGAACGGTCAACAATTTCAGTGACTCGCTCAATGGTTTTTCGCAGGTAAATATTGGCTGAGCGCTCTGGGTTTTTCGCTGTCTCTGAGTTAAAGCGTTTCGCATACCCATGCGCAGCAATGCGGCGTAAGCGGTTAGTAGGTATTAGCGCAAGCTTTTCTTTAACTTGCTCTGCGACCTTATCAAAACCGAACTTACCCCAACAATGCGGAGCAGCCCTAGTAATGGTAATGGGCTGCATCTTTTCGCTATTGCCGACAAGCTCCCAGCAAATTGGTAGTGAACGTGAATCAATCATTTTTACGAACAACCGAACCAGGAGCGCCGTTTTCTTCAAAGTATTTAATGCAGTTACGACATAGCCAATGTTCTACAACTTCGCGATTCGGCTGCGACACCAAACCAACTGTTTCGCTGCCAGCAAAATCGCTGTTTTGGCAATTCTCACACTCCAGCAAATCATCAAGCATCTCTTGCAGCGCCTCGCTGGTTTCAATAGCTCCCCATTCGTTAAGAGTGGCAATATCACAAAGAATTAATTTAAGAGCCTCCTTATTCTCCCGCGCTTCTGTCTTGGCTTTTTCCTTTTCATCTAGGGTTAGCTTTTGGTATTCATCAATAAGCTTCCAGTAGTGTTCGATTCTCTCGCTTATTAATTTTAAAAGTGATTTCATAACACCACCCTTTTGCTTGCGCTCATGCGGTTGCGTGCTGCCATGGCTAGCGCTGATTTCAATAATTGGTTGCTGCGTTCGCCGTTGCGTTGGGCTCGCGTCTCTTGCTCAATGCGTTGCTGCTCGGCTTCGCGCTGTGCTTTGTGTGATTTGATTTGAGCGCGCAACTGGCGGATTTTCATTCTCTGAATATCCCAATGTGATGGCTCGGTGATTAACTCGTCGATTTCTACGATTGAATGACTCATGGTTCACCCCTCAATGACCATAAATTTATTCATTAGCGCAAGTGTCATTTGGCAGTCAGCAAGCGCGCGGTGCGCATTAAACTTTGAAGTATCAATGCCCTGTTGCTCACACGCATTGACTAGCTTTTGCCATTTAAAATCACCGTAGTAATTAACTTCGCCGTAATATTCGGCATAGTCTTTCATCACGCAGATAGAATCTGTTATTCGATTCCACAGCAATTGCTCAAAACTGATAGATTGGGAGATAATGCGCAAATCGTAGTCGGCATTGTAAATGCACAGAGTTCTTCCACTGATAATGCTTTTAACTTTGGGTAGAATCTCATGAAAAGTTGGCTGACCTTTTACCATCTCATTTGTGATACCGTGTATCGCAATTGCCCCGTCTGGGATTTCTGCCATCGGGTCAACTAGCGAATTCAGCAACGTATTACCGAAGCCGTCAATTATCGCGATTTCACACACCACAGCATCATCACCTAAGCCCGTAGTTTCTGTATCTAAAACAATGATGTCTTTTCTGTTTATTGTATTATTCATGATTTCACCCGTTTACTTGTTGCCATTGGTTGCGGCCTGCTTCGTAGCGCTTTTCTAGGTACTCTGCTAGGTCACTGATATTGACTAGGGTCGGTGAACGCTCCGAATCTCGCGCCTTAAAGGTCGGAATGGGCAACTTTCCGCACTTGGCATCCTGCTCGGCGGTTTTAGGCATGATGCCGAAAAACTCTTTACTAACATCTTTCAGACTCACTACAGGGGATTGGTAGCGAGCAAGCAACGCAAAATACATATTCATACAAAAACTCCATTTACCAGAGGTATCTAGTGACATTACACTGTTCATTTATGCGCTTTTGGTGTGCTATTCTCTAATTGTCGACTTTAAAAAATAACAAAAGAACATTGAACGGAACCAAAGGCTACACTCAAAGCAATTAAAAGCAGTTCAATGAACCAACACAAGCAATATAGATCCGAAGGCGGAACCATGTCAAATAAAATGGGTGAGAAATTTAGATTGATTCGCGAACGAGCAGGTTTAACCCAATCAAAATTTAGTGAACTGGTTGGAATTAGCTTTAGTAGTTACAAGAAGTATGAAACAGGCGTAAACGAGGTTGGTGCACCAGCGATAATGGCTGTCGCGAACCACCCTGAGTTTAAGAAGTATGCTCTTTGGTTGATTACAGACGAAAGCAACCCTGACGCGGGACAATTTAGTCCTTTAGATGACCAAAAGCCTAAAACACTTATAACCAAAGGCGAGTATGAACAACGCTTTATTGATGAAGCGATAAAGTCGCTTCAAACATTCGGCTATCTTGATTGGGTTGAAATTAACACTGAAAAGATGGACTTTGAGGCTTATGGCAAGTTGTTGTTCAAGGATTTACAGGAAGTTGTTGAGCAATATTACGGTACTAATGAAAAGGTGAAAGCGGGTTAGCAACTGAAACCCGCTCAACTTTATTTTACTAGCTTCAGCTTTGGCCTTTCTTGCACATCTACAACCTTAACATTCTCACCCTTAGTACGCAGATAATACTCGATAGCAGTCGGATGTACTTCTGATTTTATTATCGAGTAACTTTTATTTACTGGTAGCTCTGTGAGAGCCTGACCTAGCTTATAAGCTATATGGTGTGAAGCAGTCCCCCTCACATCTTCTTTGCCCTCATTACTCTCAGCATTTGCACACCACCCAATCACAGCAAGGCGAATATAACCAATAATTAATACATGACAAAATAAAATAATAACAAGCAAATCCATTATACTTCCCTAGCTCTTAGTTTTGCGATTTTAGAAATTGGATACATCGAGACAACCATTAAACTAAGGACGTTTAAAATCATCACACTTATCTTATAAACAGGTGAAAAGCTATTTATATCTAGCATCCCTCGTAACACAAACTGCGTTGTTTGTAACAACATCATGGCAAATGTTATGTAAAGGCAATATCTCGCAACAGCGGAAAATTTACACCCTCTAATAACATGTAAAAAAAACAAAGCAGTCGCAAATGCAACCGAACTCATCAACATGCTGAAATAAAAGAATTGCCGAAGCTCCAACTTTTCCATACCTTCAATACTTACAATGTATGGCGCTAAAGACCCGCTAAAGAAATGAAATACTAAAACACACAGCGCCGAAATAAAGCATGAATGAACTTCGTGGTCGGATGGTGTTTTTAGGCTCCCCTTGCCGCCAAAGAACAAAGACCAACTGCGACTTTTAAACTTCAGCACTAGGTATACTAGGAGAATTACCTCAAGCCCCCTAATCACATGCCCTGTAGCGACCAATAATTCATTCATGGCTTGCTATTTCTCCTTAAATCACTTTTTTGTCTTTACTTGTTGATAGCCCGAGCTTGTTTTTGCAACGGAGTCAGCAAGTGGAGGTTCTATTCCATCGCCCCCACCACCATTACCACCAACTACAGCCTTTGCTTGCTGCTCTGATAGTTCAGCTTTAGGTGGTTCGATACCATCACCGCCACCACTTCCACCACCAAATACTTTTGATAGCGCCTTTTTTGTTAGTTTAATCATTTTCAATCCTTAATTTAGTCACAATTACAGCCTTGTATTGTTGCCGCGATGTTAACGCAGTTTAACTATTATTACAACAATACCCGTTCATGATACTAAAACAGATCAACAATCTCACCATTTTGATACAAAAAAAGCGCCAACGTTGGCGCTTTCTATCTTCATGAGGTCGGTGCCCCACAATCGCAATACTTTTCTCAGTTGGTGTCCCTGAGTGCAAAATCGGTGCCCCACGCCTAAGTAGGTGCCCCATACATGCCCCAAAGCCAAAAAGAAGCCTTACTTCACCTGATAATCAGTCCAATCCAGCATGGGTGCAACGCTAAAGCGGCGAAAGGCTGAATCACTTGTATTTTCTGGCTTAGCGCCTGATTTAACTGAATTACTCATGGTACCCCAAAGGCTAACTTTACTCGATAAGACATCCCCCTAAAACTCAAATCACCCTATGGCCTCCCTTGGAGGGTTGGACGATACGATCCGAAACAGATGGGATGGCTTTTAGCTCGAGTGTGCAAACTAAACGTCACACGAACAAACATCAACTGTTTTATTGTTCGTGATAAAAATGAGGGCGATATTATACACAATAAAAGTATAGAGTTCAGTAAAAGTGCACGTTGCAAGCGAATTGCAAGTAAAAATAACAAACTTTCGAAATCAAAAAACTACTCTAATTTACTGAAAAATAAAAACTACACAGGATAAGCGATAGCACATTATCTGCGGTTACCGTATGAACATGACGTCGATAACGCCACAACATGCCTATCATTGCTCTGCTCACTTGCGCTGCACTTTTTGCTGGAACTTTGCGTATCAGGTAAAACTTACTTGTACGTTCGACTAAACTAGCGATTGCACCCGTACTATGCTTAGCAAGTACTGTATCCACTTCCCAATCACCAAACCGTGTTTTAGTGTCAACAATCGCAGGCCTATGCTCAATGCTAACTCGATTTGGGATGGTGACACGTTTGCCACCACTCAATTTATCATTTTGAATATAGGCATAAATCCATTCATGACTTACTGGATGGCCGATAATTTTGCTTACACCCGAAATCTGCTCTGGGTCCATTTTTGCTCAAACCCAAACTCAACAAACGCAATTGTAAGTGCTGGCATGGAATACTTGGCAGCTAGATGTTTTCGTTTACATGCCTTTGAATGTACAACATCAGGCAAATAATGACTTCGAGTACTATTGCGGCTAACTTCACGACTTATGGTACTGTGGCTCACTTTAAGCCTTTTTCCTATCTCTCGATAGCTAAACCCCTCGCATAAGTAGGCCTCATGCCCTTCGTTCAACTGCTTGTAACTCATGGTATCAACTCTTATTTTTTGACGATTACAGCGTCTCACCAACAGGCAGTTGCTCTCTTCTCACCGTTTAACCAGAAGTGGTGCACTTATTATCTGAATTTTTTTGAGGGGAGAACAGGGAAAGTGAGTTGGTATGATAAAAACATGCAAAATGATGACTTTAAGTCACTAAATAAAGGGAGGCTATTTTCACTTTATTAGATGGCGGAGAAATTACTTATCAAGCTTACCTAAATTTTATCAATGAAGTGACTTATTATAATAATTTAGCCACGTCATTGGGTAAAAATATCGTAACGCTTAAATAAGCTAGCAAGAGTAGCTGCTACAACTCTTGCTAGACGGCTTATCATTTTGCGTGCGCTGCTGCGCGGAATATAGTATTACTAAGCAACACATTCATTCCTTCAAGGTATGCACGGTAGGTTGATGATTGTGTAAAGCCAATCACCATGCCTTTGCCCTGCGGCTGATGAATAAGCAATGGCTTATACGCAAGCTGTGCTTTATTTTGCTGCCATAGATAACCACTTGCTAGCACATCATCTTTACCTGTAAACCACGCTAAGTTTTTACCTGAGTTTAGTTTTATTGGCGTGTAAATATCATTACCGTAAGCCACCGCAACGAGGTCTTTATCAACCCCTGCGGTTAACCAATGCTCTTGGTCTACTTCAACATTAGCAAGTACACCGGCTACATAGTCTGGCGATGTATGTGGCTCAATGCTCGCTGCTTTTAAATCATCACGAGAAGTGAACAACTGCCCTGCTACTTTACTGCTTTTATCATCGCTGCTACCCGCTTTATCTTCTCGGTAAGCTTGCTCGCGTTTAACATCTAATAAGCCATAATCAGCATGAGTGGTAAAGCGGTTAGCATTGCCTAGCGCAATCAACACGCCGCCTGCTTCAACCCAGCTTTTTAAATTAGCCGCACCCGATTTACCTAATGCTTGCTCATAATTACCTTCAGGTAAAATAAGTACTTGGTAATCACTTAAATCAGCCCATGCAAGCATTGGTGTGCGAATAGCGGTTACCGGATAGCCAAGCTGTCTTTCGATAACAAAACGGGTGTTACCGGCGCTTAGCTCATGAGTAGCTGCATCCCATGCAATCGCCACTTTTGGTGCCACCATAGGCACTGTTTTGTTACTGCCAAAGCTTGGCCCTTCAATCACCCAACTTGAATCCACACCATCAACTATTGCACCAGTTTGCTCAGCAATTTGGCTAATTTTAGTCAATAAATCTTTATCGTTTAGGCGCTTTTCGATTACTAAGCTGCCCGCTGGGTAGTTAGTTTTATCACCTAATATAAAGGCTTGGTCAGCACTTTTCAGTTTAATGCCAGCTTGCAGTGCTGCTGTTAAAAAGCGTGCTGCGGCCGTATCACCCCAAGCAACAATATAAGCCACTGAGGCTTCTGGATTATTCACTTTGCCAAGCAATGTGTCGTCGGCCTGAACCGCTTTGCTATCTGCGCTAACAGCGCGGCTACAGCTATCGCTCTCTACATTAAACATCATCGGCAGTGACCAACCTGTGACATCGTAAATTTCATCACCTAGGTTACGAGCACGGCGTCTTTCTTGCTCTTTTACAAATGCCTCAGCCATGTCTACTTGGTCTGTAAACGTGGTACGCACAAATACCCCGCGAGGCTGCGCGGTATCAATAAAATAGCTACCCGCTTTATACTTAACGCCACAGGCTTTGAAGTCTTCAGTTGCTTGTTTAACTTCAACACCATGCTCAGCCATTAAGGTTGCTAATCTATGAGCGCCTTCACGGTTACTTTGCTTAGGTAAGATATAAACACGCTCTTTGCTATCTTTACCCGAATCAATCGCATCAACTTGATATTGATAAAAGTCACCTAGTAGTTTTTCACGTTGATTGGCAGCACCTTCGGCAGTCGAAATTGAGGCCACAAACTGACGCTTTACAGTATTAAAATAGGTGAGTAGCTCACCGGTATTTTTCTCAAACACATGGCCACGTGCAGAGCCTACTTCGTAAGTTGATGCTGATGCACCATAAAATACTGGCCAGCTATCACCGTAGCCTGGGTAAAAGGCATCAAAAATCTCACGGGTAAAATAATCAAAGCCAAACTCATCAAAATACTTCGCATGATTTTGCCCAATTGCATCCATATTGGCGATTTGAGTTTTCGTCATATGCGGATTAAATGGCTGAGCAGCCGGTGCAAAGTAGTAAGATTGGTCACCGCCCATTTCATGAATATCAACCACCACCTGCGGTTTATATTTATTGATTGCAGCCACTCTGCCTTTACTTTCAGGCTGAGTAAGCGCTAACCAATCACGGTTCATATCAAACAAATAATGGTTTGTTCGGCCTCTTGGCCATGGCTCATTATGCTCTGCACTTAGCCTATCTGCACTGTGCTCAAGACCCACGGTCGCATAATAACGAGTAACAAAGCGCTCACGGCCATCAGGGTTTTGCAATGGGTCGATAAACACCACGGTGTTGTCCAAAATTTTGCTGTTAACGGCATCATTCGGGGCTGCTAGTAAGTGATACGCAGTAAATAATGCGGCATCGGTTGAGCTAATTTCATTACCGTGCACGGCATACTGAAGCCACACAGACGTCGGTAAATTTTTAATTAGCGACTTAGCTTCTTTTTCAGAGGTGATACGCGGATCAGCCAAGGCTTGGGTGTTATTGGCGAGGGTTTCTAATGAGCGAATATGCTCCGCTGTGCCAACCACCGCATAAACCAGTTCACGACCTTCCCAGCTGTTTGCGTACTTAAACACCTTAATACGATCAGGCGCAGCTTGTTCTAAGGCGCTAAGATAACGACGCATACCGTTGTAATTGGTGATGCGCTCACCTACATCATACCCGAGCACTTGTTTAAATGTTGGTATTTGCTGATTATAAGTCGTGCCCGGCCACATTGCTTCGGTATTCGCTGCACTGGCATTCAAGCTTGCCGTTATCATCACAACACTCACTGAAATGGCTTTTATTATTTGTTTGGCGCTCATTATTTGTCCCAAGTAAAAGTATCTGCTTTTTACATTACAAAAGTATTGAAAATAAACAAATTAAAAACGTTAGATTGGCAAAAATTAAAGACATAAAAAAACCGCAGCAATTGCTGCGGTTTCTATTAGCATAGCGGAGCTATTTAACTAGGGTCATCTCATCAAGTAGGTAACCTGCGTTATCAACTTCTTCCATTAACCAAAGCATGTATCGAATATCAACGTGAATAGCGCGAGTGATCTTAGCGTTAAAGTACCAATCTTTGGTGATTGATTCATAAGTCGAGTCAAAATTAAGACCCACTAATTCGCCTTTGCCATTCATGACTGGTGAACCTGAGTTACCACCAGTGGTATCAGCGCTACTTAAAAAGTTAACTGGTACTGAGTTAACTTCAAGAGGTTTAGCCGCTTGTGGCTCACAACCAAAGCTAAATAAGCTACAACTTACGCCAGGTAGACCTAAGTCACCACGATAATACGCGCCAAACGCTTGCTTTTTGTATGCTTCAAGTACTTTATCGGTAACAACAAATGGCTTCTCACCTGTGTGTTTAGCCACTAAACCACGTAGTGATGTAAAAGGTGTTTTATACACGGCATCTGCCGCTGGGTAACCATCAACTTGTGCATAGCTTACGCGTAAAGTGCCATTTGCATCTGGGTAAACTGGCTTACCTTTGGCGTTGTTAAAAGCGATCACGGCTTGCATATACTGCGGGCGAATTTCTGCTAAACGACCCGCCATTTCTTTTTCATCAGCTTCTTGTGCCATGTTGGTATCGTATAGGGCAACAGCAAGCTTTATAAAAGGGTCGTTTGATGCTTCAAACTCTGTTACTGATTTACCAATCCAGTTAACACGTGCTTCTACATCTGTAAGCTCTGTATTAGCATAAAAAGAAGCAATAATCGCTTTAAGCTCGGCTTGTGTAGTGGTATCTGTAATACCTAAACCGTTGTTTAATGCCGCAACTTGGGCTGCTTTATCTTGCGCTAGATAGTTACCTAAGTAGCTTAACCATAAGGCTTTATCTACCTCAGGTGTAAACTGCTTTTGTAAACGTTCTAAACGCGCTTTAAGCATAGGAAGGTCGCGCTCTTGGTAACCCATTTCGCGCTCGGCATTTGGTTTTTCACTTTCTTTAGCTAAACGATATAAACGAATTGCCGTGCTTAGTAGATCCGCCTGTTTTGCATAGTCAAAGTAAAAGTGACTTTGTTGCTGAGCATGCGCTTCAACTAACAATGCTTTCAATGCATGATATGAATCTGCGTATGCTTTACGTTCAGCACTTTGTGCAAACCAAGCTAGGTACGCTTGTTCTTGCGCAGCTTTAATACCCGGAATATCCGTTACTTTAAAGCCATCCTGTAAGCCTTCCAGTTTCTTTAAACGGTTGTTAGTACTTTTTACACGAGAGGCATATTTTACTTGTGCTTGCTCATCGCCTTCGCTTTGCTTGGCGATTACGTCTAGGGTCATATTGTAGGTATTCAGTAACGTAGGGTAATACCAGCTCGCTGAATAATTTACTTCATCTGCAAGCTTATAGCGGCTTGTACGACCTGGATAACCGGCAACCAGTACACCATCACCTAAACTTACACCACTGGTGTTCACTTTTAAGAATGATTTTGGCTCATAAGGTACGTTATCTTCGCTGTAATCTGCAGGCTTTCCATCTTTACCGACATAACCACGGACAAAAGTAAAATCGGCCGTGTGACGTGGGTATTCAAAGTTATCGATGTCACCACCAAAATTACCCAGCGCTTCTGCCGGAGCATACACTAAGCGCACATCTTTGATCATGAGCTGTTTGATCATGAAGTACTCTAAGCCATGGTGGAAATCACGAACAGTACAACGATAGTTAGGATTTGATTCACATTCACTGATCAAGGCTTTACGGTTTGCTTGAATCGCTTCGTAGCGAGCTTTGCCGTGTAGATCTGCAGGTAAGTTACCCACTACACGCTCAGTAACATCATCAACTTGTTCAGTTACATATAAACGCTCTTGCGGACCAGCTGGTAGTTCTTTCGATAAGTCAGCTGCCAAAAAGCCTTTTTCGATTAAGTTATTTTCTGGCGTACTGTTATTCTGAATCGCACCATAAGCACAATGATGATTAGTTACTGCTAACCCTTTTGGTGAAACAAAAGACGCTGAGCAATAGCCTAAACCAACCACAGCATTTAGCGGATACTTGTTTAGATCTGCCACTTGTGAAGCTGGAAGTTCAATCCCCACACGCTCGAACTCACTTTGTAATTGCTTTAATTGATGCGGTTGCCACTGTCCTTCATCAGCATACACAGCGTTTATGGTAACTGCGCATACAAACATCAAAGAGAGTGCAAAAATATTTTTTCTAATCATGGTAGTTCCAACATGTGCAAAATACACTTACTGTCTTGAGATAACACAAAGACTAACATACTCATCAAAAAGAAAAGTAATATTGCGTTTAATCTACACGACCTTGCTTTCTGCTGCCTATAAGAACTCACGTTTAACGTAAAAACACTTAACACCATGAGCCATAGTGATACTGTCTCATTTTTTGTGTTTTGATTTACTGAATTGATAGCCTTCGACAGCAAACAGCATTTTTCGCTCTAAGCACATCGACCCGCACTGGCGTGATATTAGCTTGCATAAGTAAATAAAATAAAGATCTCAGTTTTGGTGATGTGATTACTATAATGATCTCATATTCACTTACCCCTTCAATCTGTTGGACTGGTTTATTAATCGCTTTTTTCACGTTTAATATACAATTTTGACTGAGCAGGTAAGCCGCTGTTTTGTATGCACGGAGTGGGTTTTATACATAACTCCTAGAAACAAAAAGCCCGTAGCGTTAACTACGGGCTTTGATGTAATTTGGTGAGTCAGCCTATAAGCCGGGTTCTGTTCACTCCCGAAGGAGATCGATAATCATTCGTCTAGGCCTAGGATCGCTCCTAGGCTCAAGCAACCTACCCGGTTCCGATGCGGGCCACACCATAAGGAACCCTATTTGGTCTTGCTCCGGGTGGAGTTTACCTTGCAACCAACTGTTACCAGTGGCCCGGTGCGCTCTTACCGCACCCTTTCACCCTTACCGGTCCCGAAGGACTTAGGCGGTCTTCTCTCTGCTGCACTTGTCGTAGGCTCACGCCCCCCAGCCGTTAGCTGGCACCCTGCCCATTGGAGCCCGGACTTTCCTCCCCCTGATCATTTTCGTCACAGGCAGCGATTATCCGGCTGACTCAGGCGGGCGATTATACGCACTTTAATGCAATAACGCACGCGATAAATTGCGTGTATTACGCTTCTCGCTCAGCAATGATAGCCTTATACAAGGCGTTCTTTTTGAGTCCTAGGTATTCAGCTGCCATGCCGCAGGCCTTCTTCAATGGCATTTCTGGTTCTAGTAACTCAATCAGCTTTTTCGCTTCTGGCGTTAATGCTTGCTCATCCCTTTGTTCACCGGGTAGCATCAACACCAGTTCACCTTTTTGCTTTTCAGGCGTTGCGGTTAAAAACTCAATGAGCTCAATAACCGTGCCGCTGAAAAAGGTTTCATAGGTTTTGGTCAGTTCTTTAGCAAAAACGACTTGTTGTGTTTCGCCCAGTGCGATTTTCATATCTTCTAGACTTGCCATAATGCGGTGGGTGCTTTCGTACAAGATACTGGTAATGCCAGAGGCGACTGCATCTTTAAAAAATTGCTGACGCGATTGGCTTTTTGCTGGTGAAAATCCCACGAATTGGAATTTATCTGTTGGTAAGCCAGAACAACTCACCGCAGCAATGGCGGCACACGCGCCAGGAACGGGAGTGACGGTAGCACCTGCTTCACGGCACAGGTTTACCACGGCATAGCCCGGATCGCTGATAAGCGGCGTTCCCGCATCAGACACTAGCGCGATGTCTTTACCTTCGTTTAACCAATCTAAAATTTGCTGCGCTTTTTGCTTCTCGTTGTGATCATGCAGTGCAAAAGTTTTTGCTTTAATGCTAAAGTGGCTCAATAATTTACCGGTGTGGCGCGTATCTTCGGCAGCGATTAAATCGACCTGACTTAACACTTTCAGTGCACGTTCACTGATGTCATCTAAATTACCTATTGGTGTCGCTACAATATGTAGGGTGCCGATTTTGTTTTCGTTGTGAAGATTAGCCATTGAGCTCTCCAATATCAGTCAGTAAGATATCCACTCAGTCGTGAAAAAGAAGGTTTGCCTGTGCAGTTTAAAAAGATAGCGCTTTTAGTTGCCATATTGTCGGGGTTATCCGCTTGTAGTACAAGCACAAATGTCACCAAATCCCCCCAAGAAACTAAAACAACTAAAGCCGTTAGCCAATCGGATGACAATGCCGCGTCGTTATTTGCAAGGGCGCAGAGTAAAGAAGGCGTTGCCAAAATCCAATTGCTATATGCAGCCAGAGACGCTGCTATCTTAGAAAAAGACTGGCAAATATTAGAGCAAATTGGTTTAGCGATGGAAGCTAAAGCCAGTGTTGATCATATTCAAAACAAATTATACATCGCTCTTGCTCGCAAAGAATTGTCGCAGTATGCCAATGCGTTAGCCATCCTGAACACTCTAGAGGGTAGGCTCAACACCCCTGAGCACCAAGCTTGGTATGAGTATTTACTAGGTAGTATTTATGCCTCCCAGCAACTACCAAAAAAAGCCTTGGTCGAGTACTTTAAAGCGGCCGATATTGCCAATGAACATAACTTAGCGGTGGCCGGGTTAAACGAAGAGATTTGGCTCGCGCTTCAGCAGCTATCAAGTTACGCCCTAGAACGCTTTGATTCTGGCTCTGTTTTACAGCGTGGTTGGGTGACGCTAGCTAAGTATCAACAAATTTATTTGGGTTCAAGCGTCCAGCTCGACCAAGCCATGAATAATTGGCGTCGTCGTTTTACTAATCACCCTGCGGTTGCTTTGCTGCCTAAAGATTTACAAGGCGCGGTTGCGCTTGAACCTTACCAAGTTAAAAGACTTGCGGTGTTACTACCACAATCTGGCGCGAGCGAGCGACTCGGTACAGCGCTCAAAAATGGTTTCTTGGCTGCCACTGACGAAGGTGCGATCGAAGAGATCTTCTTTATTGATGAAATGGCATCCGAGTCTGAAATCATAACGCAACTTGCTGAAGCAAATGTCGATTTTGTCATTGGTCCATTATTAAAATCCAACGTTGAAAAACTACTCGCTGACAAAGGTTTTGCGGCTTATCCAACCTTATTTTTAAATGCTCGTGAGACGCTCACGCCTAGCAGCAGTGAACAGTACTTTTTTGCGCTTAACCCAGAGCATGAAGTCGAACAAGCAATGAAGCACTTTCTTGCTAAAGGCTATAAAAAGCCCATGTTACTGGCTCCAGCAAATGCCTCTGGTAAGCGGTTGATTGAGCATTTTGATCAAGGCTGGAAACGCTATAGTGAGACCGCGCCAGAAGTGGGTTATTATACTAATAGTACCAATATGGCGGATGTCATCACGGATATTTTAGAGGTCGACGCATCCAAAGCACGCACTAGCGTCATAAAAAGTCTATTTCGTAAAGAGGTCAAAAGCGAAACGCGCTCTAGACGCGATATTGATGCCATCTATATTTTAGGTGATGCAATGGAAACTCGACTGCTTAAGCCTTATTTAGACGTCAATGTCAGTACGTTTGCTGACAGGATCCCTTTATATGCAAGCTCTCGCAGCTATAGTAAACAAATTGATGTTACTGATAAGGGCGATTTAGAAGGGCTTTATTTTACCGAGCAGCCTTGGATGCTACCGGGTGCTGTTGAAAAAGCACCGCTTCGAGATGAATACCAATCTTTATGGCCTGAACAGGCTGATATAGAACAGCGCCTGTTTGCAATGGCATATGACGCCACGAATTTAGTCCCCGAGCTGCGCCAATTGGCTTGGCTCTCGGGTAAAAGTTTTGATGGCTTAACCGGTCAGCTCAGCATCCGCGGTGGCAGTGATGTTGTGCGAAAGCTCAGTTGGGCACAGTATCATAATAAACAAATTCGTTTGGTGAGCTTAGATGAACAGCCTCCGCTACCATTATTTATGCAACAAGAGAAACCTGCGGGAGACTCTTTGATCAGATAGGATATCTGGATGTTTAAAGGATTATTTAGCAACACACGGAGTAAGGGCGAGCATTTTGAGGTGATTGCGGAGCAATTCTTGGTAAAACAAGGATTAACCCCCGTCACCAGAAACTATCTCTGTAAATACGGAGAGATAGACCTCATTATGCGAGAGTCGCAAACCTTAGTGTTTATTGAAGTAAAGTATCGCGATAGCAGCCACTTTGGTGGCGCAATTAACGCACTATCAAAAACTAAGCTTCAAAGATTAAAGCGTAGTATTTATAATTATTTAGCACAGCAAAATTTGCATAACACGCAACTTAGAGTCGACTTTGTTGCCATTCAAGGGGCCGATCCCCCTGAAATAAACTGGATTAGAAATATTTTTTAGCATGCAAGAATCTATAAAATCTATATTTACAGAGTCAATTCAAGCGCAGATAGCGGCGGGCGAAGTATTGCCTAAAGCGCTAGAAACCGCAGCGATGACTATGGCTCAGAGCCTGATCAATGGCAATAAAATCATCTGCTGCGGCGCGCCAAGTAATCATATGTTGGCGCACCACTTCGCAACCATCTTAAGCAACTTTTACGAAACCGAACGCCCGTGTCTGCCCGCGATTGCACTAACGAATGAGCAATATAATTTGGCGTCACCAGAAAATGGCAAAGCCAGAGAGCGCTTTGCCAAGCAAATACGCGCATTTGCGCAGCAAGGTGACTTGCTGGTGGCGTATGCCATAAACGGGCAAGAAAAGGCGGTTATTGGCGCAGTGGAAGCGGCTCTTACGAGAGATATGAAAGTCATTGCGCTAGTTGGCGATGATGGTGGTGAAATTACCGGCCTGTTGGGCCCTCAGGATGTAGAGATCCGGATCCCAAGTAAACGCCCAAGCCGGATAATCGAGTCACAAGTATTCAATACTCACTGTTTAAGTGAGCTAATAGACGCAATTTTATTCCCTCAGGACGAAGTATGATGATGAGAATAACCTCTTTACTTGCCGCCATCTTGTTACTACAAGGGTGTGCTGCTGCGGTAGTTGCTGGTACAGCCGGTGCGGTCTCTGCTGCAAATGATAGGCGCACTATCGGTGCACAAATTGACGATAACAATATCGAGATTAAAGGCACGCTTGCTATCAAAGAGATTAAGCGCCTTGCAGATCATGCCAACATCACACTGGTGAGTGTTAATGGTGTAGTATTAATGATTGGTCAGGTTACCAATCAAGAAATGAAAACGGAAGCTGAGCGTGCGTTACAGAACGTTGCAGGGATTAAGCAGGTCCATAATCAGTTAAGAATAAGCTCAAATATAGGTATCGCAACTCAGACACATGATACTTGGCTGACCTCTAAGGTTAAAACCAAATTACTCGCTGCCGACGAGGTCAATGGTGCAAATATTAAGGTCGTTACCGAGAATGCAGAAGTGTTCTTAATGGGTTTAGTTTCCAAGCAAGAAGCAAACTCCGCGGTAGAAATCGCCAGAAATATTAATGGTGTAAAACGTGTGATCAAAGCCTTTGAGTACATATGATACCAATAACATATAGTCATAAAAAAACCTGCATTCGCAGGTTTTTTTATTTTATCACTCGAAGGTGAGAACCTTTTTTCTTTTCAGGTTCCGGCTTAGTCTCTGGCGACTGTGAGACTTCCGTCTCTTCTACCAAATCAAGCTCTTCATCTTCAAAGACTTCTTCTTCAGGTGTAAATACCGTGCCCTCACCATTTTCTCTGGCATAGATAGCCAATACCGCACCGTTAGGTACGTATACTTGCATTGGCTGGCCACCAAACCGAGCATTAAAGCTCAGTGCTTGGTTATCCATTGAGAAATTCGTCACAGCAGATGGGCTTACGTTCAACACAATCTGCCCTTCTTGCACAAACTGTGTTGGAACCTGTACCGAGGGAAAGTCCGCGTTCACCACTAAATGCGGTGTACATTCGTTATCGACAATCCACTCGTAAAATGCACGTAGTAAGTAAGGACGATTAGACGTCATTACGATCTGATCTCACGCTCTGCATCCGTTAACGATGCTTGGAATGAGTCACGTTCAAATAAACGCAGCATGTACTCTTTTAGCTCTTTGCTACCAGCGCCATTCAGCTCAATACCAAGCTGAGGTAAGCGCCAAAGCAGTGGAGCTAAATAACAATCGACTAAGCTGAACTCTTCACTCATGAAGTAAGGTGCTTCATTGAAAATAGGTGCTACAGCTAGCAGCGCTTCAGTTAACTCTTTACGAGCTTGAGCCGCTTCGTCGCCGCCCGCAGAAACCTTTTCAGCAAGTGAATACCAATCAGTTTCAATGCGATGCATCATTAAACGACTACGACCACGCATTACTGGATATACAGGCATCAGAGGAGGATGCGGGAAGCGCTCGTCTAGATACTCCATAATGATATTCGCTTGGTACAAGCCAAGCTCACGATCGATTAGCGTAGGAACAGTACCATACGGATTAATCTCGTGTAGAGCTTCTGGTAAGTTGTCCTTTTCAGCCTGATGAATATCAACACTTACACCTTTCTCAGCAAGTACAATACGTACTTGGTGACTGTACATACAGTTTGACCCAGAAAAAAGTGTCATTACAGGGCGCTTATTGGCAGCAACGGCCATGCCTACCTCCATTAAAAAACTAAAAGTAATTAAATCACTTTAAACAGCAAAAGGGGCGAACGCCCCTATTGCAAAAATTACCTTTGAATATTCAAATTAATGAACATCTCTCCAGTATTCTTTCTTCAAGAAGAATGCCAGGATGAAGAAGATAACTAAGAAACCAATAACCTTAATACCCAAAGCTTCTGACTCTAGGCGAGAAGGCTCACCTACATAAGCTAAGAAGTTTGTCAGGTCACGTGCTGCTTGGTCATATTCATCAACACTCATCTCACCGGTACCATCTGTTTCAGTGCCGACAACTTTGGTGACGGTTTTCATGACTTTTTCACCATTTTCAACCACCTCAACTTCATGCTCTTCTGTGATTGGAGTTGGCAAGCCTTGCAATTCTTGTAGTACGTGAGGCATACCCACCAATGGGAAAACAATGTTATTTACACCAAATGGGCGAGACTCATCTTTATAGAATGATTTCAAGTAAGTATAGATGTAATCCGGTGACTTAACACGAGAGATAAGTGTTAAGTCTGGTGGAGCCGCACCAAACCACTTTGCTGCATCATCTTTCGCCATAGAGTTTTTAATATGGCTACCCACTTTAGAACCATCGAAAATCAGCGTTTCTTGACCAATATCTGTTGGAATACCAATATCACGGAAAGTACGCTCATAACGCTGATACTGCATCTGGTGACAACCAAGGCAGTAGTTCATAAATAACTTAGCGCCACGCTGTAAAGATGCTTTATCTGTTAGGTCATTATTTGCTTCCATCAAAGGTACTGATGGACCCGCTGCCATCGATAACGTTGGCAACAATGCGAATAAACCGATTACTAGCTTTTTCATCATTTCGTCAACCTCGTTGGTAGTGGCTTCGTCTTCTCATTTTTACTGTAGAAGAATAGCAATACGAAGAACATGAAGTAAGTTACTGTCGTAATTTGCGACAATAGCGTTTTAAAGTCAGTTTGCGGTGTTGCACCAATCCAACCAAGGATAACAAAAGTGACAACAAACTGAGCAATGTTCAACTTATGGAAACCACAGCGGTAGCGAATCGAACGAACAGAACCACGATCAATCCAAGGCAATAGTGCCAATGCTACGATTGATGCACCCATCGCAAGTACACCGATTAGCTTATCTGGGATTGCACGAAGGATCGCATAGAATGGTGTAAAGTACCAAACTGGGAAAATGTGCTCCGGCGTTTTCAGTGGGTTTGCTGCTTCAAAGTTTGGCGCTTCAAGGAAGAAACCGTTCATTTCTGGTGCGAAGAAAACAATTGCGCAGAAGAAAATTAAGAAGCCAGCAACACCTAAGACATCTTTTACTGTGTAGTAAGGGTGGAAGGGAATTGCATCCACAATATCTTTTTTGTCAGTGTAGTATTCATGGAATTTAAATTTAGGCTTGTCTTCCTCAGCCACAGAGCCTTTCTTACGCTTGATCTCAACACCGTCTGGGTTGTTCGAGCCTACTTCGTGAAGTGCAACAATGTGAAGGAATACCAAGATAACCAGTACTAATGGTAGTGCAATAACATGTAGTGCAAAGAAGCGGTTAAGCGTTGCACCTGAAATAACGTAGTCACCACGGATCCAAAGCGTTAAGTCATCGCCAATTACAGGGATTGCACCGAATAATGAAATGATTACCTGAGCACCCCAGAAAGACATCTGACCCCAAGGAAGTAAGTATCCCATGAATGCTTCAGCCATTAGCGCTAGGAAGATAAACATACCAAACAACCATAGAAGTTCGCGTGGTTTTTGGTAAGAACCATAAATCATACCGCGGAACATATGGAGATAGACCACCACGAAGAACGCGGACGCGCCAGTGGAGTGTAAGTATCGCAATAACCAACCATATTCAACATCACGCATGATGTATTCTACTGATGCAAAGGCACCTTCAGCAGAAGGTACAAAGTTCATAGTCAGCCAGATACCAGTCACAATCTGGTTTACCAATACTAAAATGGCGAGTGAACCAAACAAGTACCAGAAGTTAAAGTTCTTAGGCGCTGGGTATTGAGCAATGTGCATATTCCAGACGCGAGTCATTGGTATGCGAGCATCGATCCAATCAACAACTTTGCCCACTACGCCCGTATCTTCTGTTTTATCTACATTTACAGACATTATGCAACCCCTTCTTCTTCACCTACCAAAATAGTAGTGTCGTCAATAAAGGTATACGGTGGGATCTCTAAGTTTAGAGGTGCAGGTACGTTTTGGAATACGCGACCCGCCATATCAAACTTCGAACCGTGACAAGGACAGAAGAAACCACTATCAGTGCCTTCTACTTTTTCGCCAAAACTTCCGTTAAGGAAAGATGGTGAACATCCTAAGTGAGTACAAATCCCAACAGCGACGAAGATCTCAGGTCGCTTAGAACGAAAACCGTTCTGCGCAGACGCCAACTGTTGTGGCTCTTCAGAGTTAGGATCACGAAGTTGGTCTTCGTGTTGCTTCATTTGTTCTAGCATTTTTGGTGTACGATTAACAATCCAAACTGGTTTGCCTCGCCACTCAACACGAATAAGTTGTCCAGACTCAAGTTTGCTGATATCTACTTCTACAGGCGCACCTGCAGATTTAGCTCGCTCACTTGGATTCCAGGACGCAATAAAAGGAACAGCAGCTCCAACCGCACCAACGCCACCTACAACAGAGGTAGCGATAGTTAAAAAGCGACGTCGGCTGTTGTCTACAGGCGCATTGCTCATCCACTTATCTCCACTTGATTCCCAACACTTGCTATATTGAGAACATCAGTTACAGCAGGTTAATTTAAGAAATTACAAAATAGACGCGATCATAAATAAATACCTTGATTAAAACAAGGTTATTCCAGATCCATGCCCGAATAAACCCGCAGATAATCATCTATGATTACTTCGAGCATGAAACCGCGTATTCATGATATCGCGTCTGACACAACAATATACTGACTAAGATCAACCCCCGACTAAGGATACGCACCAAATCGCATGACTGGATCTCAGGTCTTTCTACTTGCTCCGCCAATTGTAGCAAAAAAAACCGCCAAGTTACCGCTCGAATTGCACTAATTATTATATTTATTGAACTTTTTTAACTCGACGCGATATTTTTGAGCAAATACGCAGAATAAAACGAACTAGATACTTCGTAAATACGAGAGATTGATATGCATAGGAGATGCTAAAAACAAAAAACCCAGCATACGCTGGGTTTTTGAATTCTTGAAACGTAATAAATTAACGCTTAGAGAACTGTGTCTTCTTACGTGCTTTCTTAAGACCAACTTTCTTACGCTCAACTTTACGAGCATCGCGAGTAACAAAGCCAGCTTTACGTAGAGCTGGACGTAGAGACTCGTCAAACTCCATTAGTGCACGTGTGATACCGTGACGGATAGCACCCGCTTGACCAGTTGTACCACCACCTGCAACAGTGATGTATAGATCAAACTTTTCTGTCATTTCAACTAGCTCTAGAGGCTGACGAACAACCATGCGAGAAGTTTCACGACCGAAGAACTCTTCTAAAGAGCGCTTATTGATTACGATGTTGCCAGTGCCTGGGCGTAGGAATACGCGAGCACTTGAACTTTTACGACGACCTGTACCGTAGTATTGATTTGCCATGATAGTGCTCCTTAAATGTCTAGAACCTGAGGCTGCTGTGCAGCGTGGTTGTGCTCGTTACCAGCGTAAACTTTAAGTTTACGGAACATTTCACGACCTAGAGGACCGCGAGGTAACATGCCTTTAACCGCTTTCTCGATGATCATTTCAGGCTTTTTAGCTTGAAGTTTCTCAAAGTTGATAGACTTAAGGCCACCTGGGTAACCAGAGTGAGCATAGTACATTTTGTCCTGAGTTTTATTACCAGTTACAGTAACTTTCTCAGCGTTGATTACGATGATGTAATCACCAGTGTCAACGTGTGGAGTATACTCAGCTTTGTGCTTACCGCGAAGGCGACGAGCGATTTCAGTAGCGATGCGACCTAAAGTTTTACCTTCAGCGTCAACTACGTACCAGTCACGTTTTACAGTTTCTGGTTTAGCAACAAACGTTTTCATTATAAAAATCCAAAGTTTTCAATTTTAAAACCACAGGCAGTCCTTGGACTACCGCTCTACTTGTATTTGCTTTAACCCCTTCGAGTTTAAGACTTTTATGCCGCTCAAGTCAGTGGCTAAGCCGACGAGGGCAATAGAACGCAACGTGGCAGGCCGCGGATTATAGCAAGCCTTCTGGGTGAAAACCAGCGCTTGGTGCTTTTTTCTACAAGAAAATCTGAAGAATTTCGAAAAAAATAGAAAAGGCAAAAAATCCAGCGAAGTGACGACGTGTACGCGACAAGAGCTCGTTCAAATAGGATGTTTACAACCCCCCCACCGAACAAGCCCTCTTAACAAAAAAGTAATTGCCGTTAGGCTAAATGCTCTCTTGCTAAGTATTCATGGGACTGCATTTCTTGCAAACGGCTTATGCAACGTTTGAACTCAAAATTCAGTGTGCCATCGGTATAAAGTTCAGTAATAGGCGCCGCCGCCGAGATGATAAGCGTCACATTTCGCTCGTAAAATTCATCCACAAGCGCTATAAAACGTCTTGCAGCATCATCGTTTTGCTGGCCCATTTGCTTCACATTAGACAAGATAACGGTGTTATATAACCGGCTGATTTCCATGTAATCCACTTGCGAACGAGCGGTTTCACATAGTGCAGGGAAATCAAACATAACGATACAGTCAGACACCATTCGAGTTTGGATCATCCGGCCTTCAATCTCAATTGCTTGGCCAGCGGTACCCGGCTCTGGAGACAATTTGTTAAAATAATCGAATAAGTTTTCATCAGCTTGCTTATCAAGCGGACTGTGAAAAATTTCCGCTTGTTCCAAAGTACGTAAACGATAGTCAATACCCGAGTCTACATTAACAACCTCTGTATTGGCCTTTACCAACTCAATGGCAGGTAAAAATCGAGCTCGCTGCAGCCCATTTCGGTACAGTTCATCGGGGATTATATTAGAAGTCGCTACCAATACTATTCCACGTTCAAACAGCGCCTGCATTAATCCACCAAGTAGCATGGCATCGGTGATGTCTTGGACAAAAAACTCATCAAAACAAATAAGATCAGTTTCTGATTTAAAAGTGTCGGCTATGCTTTCCAGCGGATTTTTTACGTCTTTGAGCTTTTTCAATTCTGCGTGAACACGATGCATAAAGCGGTGAAAATGCACCCGCATTTTGCGCTCCATCGGCAACGCATCGTAGAAAGTATCAACTAAATAAGTTTTTCCACGCCCTACTCCCCCCCAAAAGTATAAACCCTTCACTTTTGGTTGCTCAACTTTGCCAAACAAGCGTGAGAAGAAACTTTGTTTAACTGGTGGCTGATTGACAAGGTCGTCATACAGTCGCTGTAAATGCTTTACGGCATTTTCTTGCGCACTGTCATATTGAAAATCATCACGTTGTAGGTCTTGCTGATATTTTTCCCAAGGCGTCATCGACTTAAATATTTTTTTACGATTTGTTTGTAGGTTATATTAACACGACTGTATTCACAGCGTATATTTAACTCTAACAGAGTTTTAATTTTATTTGCCGTTGAGGCACACAGGGAGAAACCTATGACTACCGTTACCTGGCTTGGATTACTGATCATTGTTGCCATTGCTGCATTCTTTTTAGGTGGCTTTGTAACGAAAAAGCAGTTCAAACACGACGAACTGGAAGTGCAAGCACAGCAAGCTAAACACGACCTTGAGCAATATCGTCAAGACGTATCAGATCACCTGGCTAGCACCAAAAAGCTGGTAAATAAAATGCAAGATAGCTATCAGCAGTTGCTTACCCACGTGGAAGAAACGAATCAGCTACTTACGCAGGAGCGTCCATCTCATCCTGCTGATCCTTTTTTCTCGAAAGAGACCACAGAACAGCTACAAGCTTCTCTTCAAGCACGTCCAGAGAGAAGACGTAAGCAAGATCCAAGCTTTGAGGCGCCACCAAGTGATTATGCAGAGGGTGAAACTGGGTTGTTTTCTGGTCAAAAAAAAGAAAGTGAGCAAATTAAAGCCTCTTGATGAAACTTTTTGTCGACCCCATAGTCTTTAAAAGGAGTTATTGATTACTAATAAGAGGCTAGTTATCAGCCTCTTATGACCTATATTAACGCTAATAGCGGAGTACTTCACGACTATGAAATTTAAACTATCTTTGTTATCGGCCGCTTTACTTTCTTCTAGCTTATTGCTGTTACCGCAGCAAAGCATGGCCAAACTTCCTGTTGCCGTAGACGGCCAGCAACTGCCAACGCTAGCGCCCATGCTAGAAAAAGTAGCCCCCGGCGTTGTTAGTATCCAAGTAAAAGGCGCTAAAGAAGTGCGTCGCCGCGTCGACCCTTTCGATTTTTTCTTTGGACAACCGCAGCCACGTAGTCAAAAGCGCCCTTTTAGTGGCCTCGGCTCAGGTGTCATCATCGATGCAGATAAAGGCTATGTCGTTACAAACAATCACGTTATTGATGATGCAGACGAAATGCTTGTCACTTTAAAGGATGGCAGAGAGTTTGAGGCTAAATTAATCGGTAGCGACGCCGAATCTGATATCGCATTGCTACAAATCGATGGCGAAGACCTAACAGAAATAAAACTCGCTAATTCAGACAAGTTGAGAGTGGGTGATTTTTCCGTTGCTATTGGTAACCCATTTGGATTAAGTCATACAGTCACCTCAGGAATAATCAGCGCACTAGGCCGTAGCGGCTTAAATATCGAAGGCTATGAAGACTTTATCCAAACAGATGCAGCAATCAATCAAGGTAACTCAGGTGGTGCATTAGTTAACTTAAACGGCGAACTCATTGGTATCAACACTGCTATTTTAGGCGCGTCAGGCGGTAACGTCGGGATCGGCTTTGCTATTCCGTCAAACATGATGAAAAACCTAGTGGACCAAATTGTTGAGTACGGAGAAGTTCGTCGTGGTTCATTAGGTATTTTGGGTCGTACCTTAGATGCAGGTCTGGCTAAAGCACAAGGCTTTGATGTTAAACGCGGTGCTTATGTCATGCGCGTGGTGGAAGATTCAGCAGCAGACAAAGCGGGTCTGAAAGCCAATGATGTCATTGTCAGCCTAAACGGCGACGACATTGAAAGCTTCAATGAACTCCACGGTAAAGTAGCTACGATGGGTGAAGGTCGTGAGGTACGACTTGGTGTCTACCGTGATGGCAAAACTAAGTTTATCGACGTAGAGCTTGGTGGTAAGCAAGAAGAGCAGGCTAACGCTGAGGATGTACATCCAAACTTACGAGGCGCGGTACTTGAGAGTGGCGAGCGCAATGGCAATGAAGGTGTCGTTATCACATCCATAGAGCCTCGCTCACCAGCAGCACGTGTTGGACTTGAAGAGGGCGATGTGATCATGCAAGTGAATCGAAAACGCGTCACTAGCGTTAAAGAAATGTCTAAGCTAATTAATGGTATTAAAGGCAATATAGTACTTGGGATTAAACGCGATCGGGAGACGGTTTTCTACCTTATTCAGTAACCAGATCGACAAATATTAAAAATGAAACACAGCGAAACTTGTCGCTGTGTTTTTTTTTGTGTCATTATTAGCAGTATTAGATAACGATAAATATAAGCTCTTGTGTTCAAATTAATTAAATTCATTTTTCCACCGCTGCTTGCCGGACTAGGGATCGCTTTTATCATCATTTGGTTTAATCCTGAGCTGAGGGATAACTTACCAAAACTTGAGGCCCCACATATTCAGGCCCATCATATGAGTTTTGCTGATGCTGTAGAAAAAACGGCTCCAGCGGTCGTTACAATTTTTTCCGAGGGCTTTAGCAGTCAGCCGAGATATCAGCGTCAAAGCACGGTTAGAGAACTTGGCTCTGGCGTTATTATGAGCCGAGATGGTTACATACTGACAAACTATCATGTGGTGAATAATGCCGATCAAATCATTGTGCTTCTTCCTGATGGCCGCCAGTATAGCGATACACAGCTGATAGGCTTTGATACCATTACGGACTTAGCTTTATTAAAAATTCCAGCTGAGAATTTGCCTGTCATTCCTATCGATAATGACTACTCACCGCGTGTCGGTGATGTGGTGCTCGCAATTGGTAACCCACTGAACATTGGACAAACCATTACGCAAGGTATTATCAGTGCAACAGGAAAACAGACACTCACTGAAAGCCAGTTCAATAATTTGCTGCAAATGGATGCGGCAATTAATGTTGGTAACTCGGGTGGTGCCGTTGTCAATTCAAATGGCGCGCTTGTTGGCATTACCTCAGCACAGTTTCGCACGCGTTTGAATATTGATATCCAAGGTATCTCTTTTGCGATCCCTTATGATCTTGCACTGGACGTCATGCATAAACTCATTATGGATGGCAGAGTGATCCGAGGCTATCTCGGCTTTAGAGGCACGCCAGTTGATAACACAGGTAAAAGCGTAACAGATCTCTACACACCAATTGTCGGCCTTGCGGTGAGCGAATTAGACCCGCTAGGCCCCGCATGGCAAGCAGGCATGAAAGAGCACGATATTGTGGTTAAAGTAGGTGAAGAGCCTGTGACTAATCCGCAAAGGACATTAAAGACAATTGGCAATACCGCGCCTGGCACTAAACTCGAGTTTGAAGTACTCAGAGGTGGTCAGCGCCTCACCATTACGGTGGAAGTCGCTGAACTCGAAACAGGGTTATATTAGGCAAAAAGATTAAGCAAAAAGCGTCCCTCAGGACGCTTTTTCGTTTTTTATTCGGAACATTAAGCTCAGGTTTTCCGGCGCTTTATATTTGCACCTAAACGACTTAGCTTATCTTCTATCTTCTGATAACCCCTATCAACGTGATAAATGCGATCGACTATGGTTTCACCTGTTGCAACAATCCCCGTTAGGATAAGACTCGCGGATGCCCGTAAATCTGTTGCCATTACCTGCGCACCAGATAACGCCTCTGTCTCACCACAGATTGCAGTGTTGCCTTCTAAACGAATATTCGCGCCCATACGCTGTAGCTCTGGCACATGCATAAAGCGGTTTTCAAAGATAGTTTCTGTGATTGTCGCGCTACCTTCAGCCACCACATTTAATGCGGTAAACTGAGCTTGCATGTCTGTTGGAAAGCCAGGATGTGGCATGGTTTTAATATTAACGGCTTTCAAAGCGCGTTGACGCATATCCACATAAATACTGTCTTCACTTACCTCAACAATAGCATTGGCGGCGCGTAGCTTTTCAAGCACAGGTTCAAGACTATGATAATCCGTGTTTTTACATAGTACTTCGCCTTTTGCCATTGCCGCAGCAACCAAAAAGGTCCCTGTTTCGATGCGATCAGGAAGGATTTTATGCTCACAACCATTAAGACGTTCAACGCCTTCTATCTCAATTCGACTAGAGCCTGCACCATTGATCTTGGCGCCCATGGCAACTAAGCATTCCGCTAAGTTAATAATCTCAGGCTCTCGCGCAGCATTGTCTATCACAGTTTTACCATCGGCGAGGGTTGCAGCCATCAGTAAGTTTTCCGTTGCACCAACGCTGACGGTTTCCATAAAGATCTCGGCGCCCCGAAGGCGACCCTCGGTTACCGCATGGATATAACCATTCTCGACTTTGATCTTAGCGCCCATTTTCTCAAGGCCTGAAATATGCAGATCGACAGGACGAGCACCAATAGCACAGCCTCCAGGTAGGGATACTTGCGCTTGACCAAATCTTGCAACTAACGGGCCTAACGCCAGTACCGACGCACGCATTTGCTTAACGAGTTCATAAGGTGCAAGCACGCTATTTACCGTTGCACCATTGATTTCTAAGATATCGCCATCCCACTCAACTTCAGCGCCCAGTGTTTTTAATAAGGCTTCAGTGGTACCAATATCGCGTAAGTGCGGTACATTGGAAAAACGGCTTTTACCATCACCAAGCAGAGCGGCGAATAAAATAGGTAGGGCTGCATTTTTAGCCCCAGAAATAGTGACTTCACCGGCTAAAGTGGTGCCACCTTGGATAACAAACTGATCCATTGCGGCACTCCGTTATTGTGGAAGAATAAATTTGCGCTCTTTTTGCCATTCATCTGGTGTGAATGCACGAATACTAACAGCATGCATAGTGCCGTCTTTAATAGTATCCATCAGTGGGCCATAGATCAGCTGTTCTCTTTTCAGCCTTCTTAATCCGTCAAAACATGTTCCAACAGCAATGACTTCATAGTGACTACCATTAGCTTTGACGATTATCTCGTCAAGCGATAGTGTATCTCTCAATAAAGTTTCGACTTGATTTGTTTCCATTAGACTCACTCAAATAGGGTTGTCACCTGTCCCAACTCCATTAAATTTTGCAGTTGTTCAGGTGTATTTTTCAGCTCGAGACGAATGTCGCGCTGTTTCAATTGACCTAAAGAGTGAATTAACCAAGCTAAGCCCGCGGTGTCAACCCTTGTCACCTCAGAAAGGTTAAAATAGACGGTTGATTGTGCATTTTTCAACACTTGAACGATGGTCGACTGTTTCAGTGCGCTTGGTAAACTCGCTCTCGTAAGTTCACCAGTTAACACGATTTCACCTTTACTTTCGGTGAATGAAATACTAGGCGTCACCATCATCCCCTCTAAATTGCACCGGAAGCTTGCTCTTTTTATCTAACAGTTGGATCACATGTTCAATACCTTGCTGGCGCAAAATACCATGTAGTTCCGATTGTTTGGCATCGAGTAAACTAATGCCTTCCGCCATCATGTCAAAA
Organism: Pseudoalteromonas sp. S2755; assembly: GCF_005886535.1. Taxonomy (GTDB): domain Bacteria; phylum Pseudomonadota; class Gammaproteobacteria; order Enterobacterales; family Alteromonadaceae; genus Pseudoalteromonas. The sequence continues at coordinate 10,884 of NZ_PNDS01000002.1, read as the reverse complement.
GCTCGCCAATCGCCGTCTTGACCACGTCTCACTTTAAAATCAATTTTGATATCTGGCTTTCCAGGCTCTACAATTTTGGTCTTAACCACCACCACACCCTCGTTCTCAAATGGGCGGTGCTCACCAAACTCTACTTTCTGATCTTTATATTGAGTAAACACACCAGCATAAGTCGCTACCAAGTAATTTTTGAATACCTCAATAAACTCTCTAATATGCTCGACAGCAGCAGCTTTCTCCTCTTTACTTTCAATGTTGCGAACCGTTTGAATATAAGAACCTAATACACGATACGCAGCATATTTGTAATCGATGTAAGGCAAGAGTTCTTTTTCCACGATAACGCGTAGGTGCTCTTTGTCTTTTTCAATGATGTTTTGCTCTTTCGTAACACGCTGAAAGGTTTGTGCCGCAACTTGCTCTACCATTTTGTATGGATCGCTTGAATCCACTTCTTTCGCCTGTAGCAATGCGGTAGCCATCAATGCTACAAACAACACCAGACATTTCGCATAGATGTTTTTTAACATATTTACTCGCTCCCTTGATTAAATAGGAACTGACCAATTAGTTCTTCTAATACCAGTGCCGATTTTGTATCTGTGATCATGTCACCGTCTTTTAGCGCTTTTGTTTCCACACCAAAAAGAGACTCAAGATCAACGCTATCTTCACTCGTTACCTCCTGACCAAGGCATTTTTGCTTCGCAGATTCAGCAGCAATAACGGGAGAAATACCTAAGTATTGCTCTCCCAAAATGCCCGAAGTCAAAATCGAAACCGACGACGTATCGGAAAACTGACACTCATAGTTTCTATCTAAACTCATTGAAACTACCGGCACGAACTCTTGTGGATGGATGTGAATTCCATCAACACGACCAATCACAACCCCACCCACCTTAATTGGGGCGCGGGTTTTCAACGAACCTATATTTTCGAACTTAGCATGCAAAGTATAAGTTTCACCATTGCCGCTTAAGCCTGAATTAGCTACCTTTAGCGCCAACATAACAAATGCAGCAATGCCCAATGCCACGAACAACCCAACTAAAATTTCTATTTTCCGTGTATTCATTTTTAAAACCTTTTAACTTGAGAACATAACCGCTGTTAATACAAAGTCAAAGCCAAGTACAGCCAGTGAAGAATGTACTACCGTCTCTGTCGTCGCTTTACTTATTCCTTCTGAAGTAGGAATACAGTCGTAGCCTTTGTATAGCGCGATCCAAGTTACTAATAGTGCAAATACGAAACTCTTAATAAGACCATTTAAGATGTCTTGTTGAAACGACACTTGCGATTGCATAATTGACCAGAAGCTACCTGAATCTACACCTAACCAATCAACCCCTACCAAGTGTGCGCCTAAAATAGCGATCGCAGAAAATATCAGTGCGAGTAACGGCATACTAATAAAACCGGCCCAAAAGCGAGGAGCTACAACGCGCTTAAGCGGGTCTATCGCCATCATTTCTAAACTAGATAATTGCTCCGTAGCCTTCATCAAGCCGATTTCTGCAGTTAACGCACTGCCCGCGCGCCCTGCAAATAAGAGTGCGGTTACCACAGGACCCAGTTCTCTGAGTAAACTCAAAGCAACCAAAGGCCCTAGGCTATCTTCGGCGCCATATCCAACCAACACGGTATAGCCTTGTAATGCCAATACCATGCCGATAAATAAACCTGACACCATGATAATCAACAATGATTGATGACCAACCATGTAAAGTTGCTTTATCAACAGCGGCGTGCCTTTTCGGAAATTAGGTAAGCTGCATAGCGCCCCCAAAAGCATCGTTGTGGCACGGCCAAGCGCAGCAAAACGACTGAGGGTTTTGTGGCCTAGTTTTTGTAAAAAGTCGACCATACTCACTCTCCTTGCAACAGCGCTTGCTGATAATCAGGCGCTTTAAAGTGGAATGGCACAGGTCCATCCGCAAGGCCCTGTAAGAACTGCTGCACTAATGGCGATTCATGTTCAAGCATCTGCTCAGGGGTTCCTGTACCAATCACACCTTGCTCAGCAATAATAACGACGTGGTCAGCAATACTCAGCACTTCAGTAACATCATGAGTGACTATCAGCGACGATAATCCCAATACTTCATTCAGAGACTTAATCAAGCGAACTAGAACGCCCATGGAGATCGGATCCTGACCAGCAAACGGCTCATCGTACATAATTAATTCAGGGTCAAGCGCGATAGCACGCGCTAGGGCAGCACGTCTTGCCATACCACCAGAAAGCTCCGCTGGCATTAAATCTTTTGCACCACGAAGACCAACGGCTTGGAGCTTCATCAACACCACTAAACGGATTAACTCTTCAGATAGTTCAGTATGCTCGCGTAGGGGAAAAGCCACATTGTCGAACACACTCATATCGGTAAACAAAGCGCCACTTTGAAATAACATGCTCATGCGCGTTCGAGCTTGGTATAAAGCTGCTCGTGACATGTTAGGGATGCTGTTTCCAGCAAAAACAATATCACCGCTATCAGGCTTAAGCTGACCACCGATCAAACGCAACATGGTGGTTTTACCAATGCCGCTCGGCCCCATTATTGCGGTAATTTTGCCTTTTGGTACGGAAAAGCTCATGTTTTTGTAGATGATCCTTTCACCCCGAGAGAAGGTTACATCCTTGATTTCTACAATTGATTGCGACAAGTCGCTCTCCAGATCCAGACTATATTCATCCAAGTATGATACTTTTTTTTCAAACAAGATGGAAAATCGTTTTGGTAAAATTTTGTAAGTAGTGAAATGTAACGGTTTGCTTATACTTTCCAGAGCGCTTTTGGTAGTATCTATCGAAATTTTAATCCTATTGGCTAGAGGTTCATGGTTTTATCGTTTGTTATTCTCATTCTTGGCTTCATTGCACTGGTTTGGAGTGCTGACCGCTTTGTTTTTGGTGCGGCCGCTCTTGCACGAAACTTTGGAGTACCGACATTAATTGTTGGTTTAACCATCGTGGCCATGGGATCTTCAGCACCGGAAATGATGGTTGCTGCGCAAGCCGCTCTTGCAGATAAAACAGACACCGCCGTGGGCAATGCCATAGGTTCTAACATCGCCAATATCCTACTCGTTTTAGGTCTCACCGCGTTATTAAGGCCACTCTCCGTAGGCTCTGGCATTTTGCGTCGCGAAATGCCGCTGTTAGTCATCGTTTCATTGGCAGCTTGGTATATCGTTAGTGATAACCACTTTAGTTTCGTAGAAGGTGTTTTGCTATTAGTCGGTTTCGCCGCTTTTCTTCTTACACTTATTATTATCACCAAGCGTGGTGGTGGAGATAATGATGACCCGTTTGTAAGTGAAGCCTGTGAAGAAGTGCCAAATAATATTCCAACTCAAAAAGCCGTTTTCTGGTTAATTGTGGGTATGATTTTACTACCTATTAGCGCGGACTACCTCGTTGGCGCTGCGGTTGATATCGCCAAATATTTTGGCATGAGTGACCTGTTAATAGGACTAACTATTATTGCCGTTGGTACTAGTTTGCCCGAGCTTGCAGCTTGTGTTGCTGGCGTACTTAAGAAGGAAGACGATCTGGCGCTTGGCAATATTATTGGTTCGAACATCTTTAATATATTGGCAGTGCTATCAATTGCCGGGATCATTAACCCATCAGTCCTCGATGCCAATATTGCGTCACGTGATATCTTTATTATGCTTGGCGCGACACTGCTACTTATTCTAATGAGTCTCAGCTTAATAGGTCAGCGCCGCATCAACCGCTTGGAAGGCGGCATACTTGTCGCAAGCTTCGTCGGTTATATTTATTACATCATTTAAGGAAGCCTTGTGACAACGAACCCATTTATTGACTCTGCAAATCAAGTGTTTGCTACTGAACTTGCAGCAATAGAAGAAGTGCAACAGTTTGTTGATCAGCAATTTGCAAAAGCGTGTGAGATTATGTTTGGCTGCCAAGGCAGGATCATCGTGATTGGCATGGGTAAATCTGGCCACATCGGTAATAAAATAGCGGCGACGCTCGCAAGTACCGGCAGTCCTGCATTTTTTGTTCACCCAGGTGAAGCAAGTCACGGCGACTTGGGTATGATCACCAAAGATGATGTGGTTTTGATGATCTCCAACTCAGGGGAAACCCAAGAGGTGATCTCAATCCTACCGGTGATTAAGCGTCTAGGTGCCCCGGTAATCACCATGACGGGCAACCCGAGTTCTACGATGGCTCGAAATGCAACGGTCCATCTTTGTGTCAAAGTATCAAAAGAGGCTTGCCCATTAGGGCTAGCACCCACCGCCAGCACCACAGCTACGCTAGTGATGGGTGATGCGCTCGCGGTTGCGCTGCTTGAAGCCAGAGGCTTTACCGCTGACGATTTTGCGCTTTCCCACCCTGGTGGTAGCTTGGGAAGACGTCTACTTTTAACCGTTGCTGATGTCATGCATCAAGGGGATGCAATCCCTATGGTCAATAGTCACTGCACAGTTAAAGAAGCATTATTTGAAATGTCAGCTAAGAGCTTAGGTATGACGGCAATCGTAAATGAAAGCTCGCAATTACAAGGTATTTTTACCGATGGTGACTTGCGCCGTATTATCGAACAAAAGGTCGATATTCACACCACCCCAATCACGCAAGTAATGACGGCTAAAAGTACGACGGCACGCGCCGATATGCTCGCAGCTGAGGTGCTTAATATCATGGAAACCAAACGGATTAACGGCTTGATTGTGGTGAACGAAAACAACATACCGGTTGGCGCCTTGAATACGCAAGATTTACTTAGAGCGGGGGTGCTGTAATGCAATTTGAAGATTTATATCAGACGATTTCTCCTGAAGCTTGGGACAAAGCAAAACAAGTCAAATTATTGATTTGCGATATTGATGGCGTATTCTCAGATGGCCGTATATACCTTGGTAATAATGGTGAAGAACTAAAAGCATTTAATACCAAAGATGGGTTTGGTATTAAAGCCTTGGTTGATTGTGGTATCGAAGTCGCCGTTATCACAGGTAGACATTCACAAATAGTTCAGCAACGCATGACTAGTTTAAATGTAACTTATATTTACCAGGGCCAAGAAAATAAGTTAGTGGCATACGATGAACTGAAGACTAAGCTCAACCTTAGTGATGAGGAAATTGCATATATTGGTGATGATGGTCCAGACCTGCCTGTAATGGAACGAGTCGGTTTTGCCGTTGCCGTCAATGATGCACACCCTCTTGTTAAACATATCGCCCATTACACGACCTTGATGTCTGGTGGTTTTGGCGCCGTAAGAGAATTGACTGATCTTCTAATGCTCAGTCAAAATCACTTATTGACTTCCAAAGGATCAAGTACATGACCGTAATACGTGTCATCTTACTCATTGTTTTCGCTTCTTTAATGGTATGGATGTGGTCGCCCATGTTTGATCCATCAGAGGCAGATCCAGCAAAAGAAGATGAACCGTTAGCTAAGCCCGATTATGTTGCAACCACGCTTCAGCAAACGACCTATAGTGAAAATGGCTTATTAAACTATCAGGTAACTGCTGATAAGATGGAGTTGTATCAAGACCTTGGCTTTAGTCACTTTGAAAAGCCCATTTTCACCTTATATAACGGTGAACAGAATTGGCAAATAAGTGCATTAGAAGCAACACTGTACGAAAACAATACCTTGATATTAGAAGGCAATGTGCTGGCAAAGAATTTAACGCCTAACGCCATGATCACCGATATCAATGCCGATAATGTAAGAGTTGAAATTAAGCAAAAATTGATGAAGTCGGAACACCCTGTCGTTATCACTGGTCCTAGTCTCAGGATCACGGGTAAAGGACTGCATGCGGATCTACAAAAGCAAGTGATCGAACTCATCAACCACACAAAGACAATTTATTATGACCAGTAAAATCATTAACAAACTAGTTTTCATCGGCTTGCTTGCAAGTTCTACTCTAGCAATTGCTGCAGAACAAAATGAAGTCATTATTGATGCTGGCCGTCAGCAAGCTCAACTGCAAAGCAACATCGGTATTTTTGAACAGAATGTTGTTATTATCCATGGCGACAGAAAAATAAATGCCGATCGCCTAGAAGTCCACCGCCGCGCGGAACTTGGCACTAACAAGCAACTGCTTGTTGCAACTGGCAGCCCAGCTATTTTCAGTGAACGTCAACCTGATGGCAATTTGCTAGAAGCTAAAGCAAACGAAATTCGTTACGACGTTGCGAAAGGCACCTTAGTCATTTCTGGCGATGCGGAAATCAATCAAACTGGGCAAAAAATTAACGCTCAGGTCATCACCTATGACATTGAAAAGCAACTGATCAGTGCAGAGCGCTCAGACCAAGAAGATTCTCGGGTAAGAACCATCCTTGTTCCTGTAGATGACAAAAAAGACGCAAAAGATAAAAAAGCGCAGGAAGAAGGTAACAATTAATGAGCGAGCTCAAAGCAACGGGTCTAGCAAAGAGTTATAAAGGTCGCCAAGTCGTCAAAAATGTTGGTTTAAGTGTTCAGGCTGGCAGCATTGTAGGCTTATTAGGACCAAATGGTGCAGGTAAAACTACCACCTTTTATATGATTGTAGGGTTAGTACCGAGCGACAAAGGTTATATTCAGATTGATGACGAAGATATCACTTTGCTACCGATGCACAGCCGAGCGCGACTTGGTATTGGCTATTTACCGCAAGAGTCTTCAATCTTTAGAAAACTCACGGTCTATCAAAATTTGATGGCGATTTTAGAAACTCGAAAAGACTTATCTAAGGTGGAAAGAGAAGCTGAACTCAATGAGTTACTGGATGAGTTTAATATTCAACACATTCGCGACTCACAGGGCATGGCATTGTCGGGAGGCGAAAGAAGACGCGTAGAAATTGCTCGCGCTTTAGCCGCTAATCCTAAGTTTATCCTGTTAGATGAACCTTTTGCTGGTGTTGATCCTATTTCGGTGTTAGATATAAAGACGATCATAGAGCACCTAAAAAACCGCGGTATCGGTGTGCTTATCACCGACCATAACGTTAGAGAAACACTGGACGTATGTGAAAAAGCCTACATCGTTTCACATGGTGAGTTAATCGCTGCAGGCACGCCAGAACATGTTTTGGCAGATCAAACCGTAAGAGATGTCTACCTAGGCGAACAATTCAAGCTATAGTTAAGACGTAGTATTAATAACTGTTAAAAAGGATTGTTAGAGATACATGAGGCAATCATTACAGCTGCGCATGGGGCAGCAACTTACAATGACTCCGCAACTGCAACAAGCCATTCGCTTGCTGCAGCTTAGTACATTGGATTTGCAACAAGAAATACAAGAAGCATTAGACAGCAATCCATTATTGGAAGTGGAGGAAGGTGATAATACTGACGGCGAAAACGCTGACCAACACGGCCAAGAAAAGAGCGGTGCTGATGACAATCAAAACTCAGGCGATGAAGCACAGGTTAGTGACTACGAGATAGACTCAGATACCGCCATGAGCAAAGACACGGTGAGCGATGATCTCGCCATGGATGTCACTTGGGACGAGTATATGAGCGCAGCTCCAGCCGCCAGCTCAGGTCCACTCCCTGATGACGATAATGTTTATCAAGGGGAAACCTCCGAATCTCTCCACGATTATCTCATGTGGCAACTTGAGTTGACCCCATTTAGTCCAACAGATAGAGCGATTGCGATTGCGATTATTGAAGCGGTCGACCTGTCAGGCATTTTAACACTCTCTTGCGAAGACATTTTAGAAAGCATTAATGACGAAGATAGTGAAGAGCCTATTGAGCTGGATGAAGTAGAAGCCGTCCTCAAACGTATTCAGCTTTTTGACCCTGTCGGCATTGCTGCGCGTAGTTTACAAGAATGCTTATGTATTCAGCTAAACCAATTCGCCCCAGATACGCCATGGATAGCCGAAACAAAAATGATCCTGACAGAGCATATCGACTTACTTGCCAGCCGTGACTATCGAACTTTGGCTAAGAAAACGCGCCTTAAAGAAGCCGATCTCAAAGAGGTCATGACGTTAATTCATAGCCTCAACCCAAAACCAGCGGCAAGCATTATTCATGAAGAGCCTGAGTATGTGATCCCTGACGTATCAGTGAAAAAAGTAAAAGGTCGTTGGGTCGTAGAGCTAAATCCTGATGCTATGCCTAAAATAAGAGTAAATGACCATTACGCTGCGATGTCTAGAACGGCGAAATCCAGTACGGATAGTCAGTTTATTCGCTCACATTTACAAGAAGCAAAGTGGTTTATTAAAAGCTTAGAAAGCCGAAATGATACTTTATTAAAAGTTACCAATTGCATTGTGCAACAACAACAGGCATTCTTTGAACATGGCCCCGAAGCAATGCGCCCTATGGTGCTGAATGATGTTGCTGAAATGGTTGAGATGCATGAGTCCACAATTTCCCGTGTGACAACACAAAAGTACATGCATACACCTCGGGGTATATTTGAGCTGAAGTATTTCTTCTCTAGCCATGTAAGTACAGAAAATGGAGGTGAGTGCTCTTCTACAGCAATTAGAGCACTTATCAAAAAGCTGATAGCTGCAGAAAATACCGCTAAGCCATTGAGTGATAGCAAAATTGCAGATATCTTAGCTGAGCAAGGAATTAAGGTAGCGAGACGTACGATTGCAAAATATCGTGAATCCCTAGCCATTCCACCGTCAAATCAGCGTAAAAGCTTGATATAAGACGTAAAACCCAAGAAGGAAAAATGCTTATGCAACTAAATCTAACTGGTCGCCATGTAGAAATTACTGACTCATTAAGAGACTATGTCACCAACAAGTTTGCGAAGCTAGAAAGGCACTTTGATCATATCAATAACGTGCATGTGATCCTTGATGTCGAGAAACTAGTACAAAAAGCAGAAGCAACATTACACGTAAACGGCGGCGAGCTATTTGCATCAACAGAGCATCAAGATATGTATGCCGCAATTGATGGCCTTATCGACAAGCTAGATCGTCAAGTTATTAAACACAAAGAGAAGCTCACTCGACACTAAGATGAAATTAAGTGAATTAGTGAACAAGGACTGCAGTAAAGCTGCGGTCCTTTTTAATAGCAAAAAGCGTATTTTAGAATACATCAGCGAACTGGCTCATAGTCAAATTCCAAATACCAGTCAGCATGTTATCTTGGACGCCTTAATGGCGCGAGAGAAATTAGGCAGCACAGGGATCGGTAAAGGCATTGCCATTCCTCATGGTCGACTTGAAGGTTTGGATAAAATCCTTGCAATGGTGCTTGTCAGCGAGCAAGGGATCCAGTTTGAAGCCATAGATAAGCAACCTGTCGATATTTTTGTCGCGTTCATCGTACCCGAAGGTGATAATCAACAGCATCTAAAGACCTTAGCGGCGATTGCTGATACACTCAAAGACAAGTCTTTTTGCAAAATGCTTAGGCAAGCAAAAAGTGACGATGAGTTATACGCAGTGATCCAAGGTGAACTTGATGAGTGATGAAGAAAAAGGACTCGAGCTTATCATTATCAGTGGCCGCTCAGGCTCTGGTAAATCTGTAGCGCTTCGAGTATTGGAAGACCTAGGCTACTATTGTGTAGATAACATTCCAGTCAATTTGCTGCCGTCTTTAGTCCGCAGTGTTTCAGACAATTATAATAAAATTGCAGTCAGCATTGATGTTAGAAACTTGCCTAAAGAGCAGGACGAGTTTAATGACATTCTTGAATACTTACCTGGTTTTGCCAAACCTACCCTGTTTTATTTAGACAGTGACGATCAAACCCTGATAAAACGCTTCTCAGAAACACGCCGTTTACACCCACTTTCATTGCATAATCTTCCATTAGATGTTGCGATAAAAAAAGAACGGGAATTGTTAGACGTATTGATCACTCGTGCCGACTTCCTCATCGATACTACAGGCCTGAGCGTTCATCAACTTGCTGAAGATATCCGTGAAAAAATCTTAGGTAAAAAAGACAAACAACTCATTATTACTTTTGAGTCTTTCGGCTTTAAACATGGTATCCCAAAACAAGCGGATTACGTTTTTGATGCACGCTTTTTGCCCAACCCACATTGGGAGCCTGAGCTTAAGCCACTAACTGGCCTAGATCAGCCAGTCAAAGACTATTTGTCGAGTCACAGTATAGTGCAAAAGTTTACTTGGCAAATTCAAACCTTTGTACAAACTTGGCTACCACACTTAGAGCGTAACAATCGCAGTTATCTAACGATCGCAATAGGATGTACAGGTGGACAGCATCGCTCGGTATACTTAGCGCAAACCATTGGCGAGCGATTTGCTAAAACCCACCCTAACGTCAAAATTCGTCACCGTGAGCAAGAGGGGTAAATGTTAGAAAATACGTTTTTAATCCAGAACAAGCTCGGTCTGCACGCTCGAGCAGCGACAGTTCTTGCTCAGTTAGCGACCCAATTTGATGCCGAAGTGACCTTATATCAAGGAGACAAAAGTGCTGCCGCTGATAGTGTCCTAGCACTGTTGTTACTTGAAAGCAGCCAAGGAAAAGAAGTACGAGTGGTTTGTGAAGGTCCTGATGCTCAGTATGCACTAGACGCCATTGGCGGACTAATAGAAAATAAATTTAATGAATCCGAGTAATCGTCAGTAAAACAATAAGGCCTGATTCATTTACTCCCTGCTAATCTCCCCCACCTCCGTAACCAAAGTGGTATAATACCAATTAATCTTAATACTTGCTCAATTTGAAGGAGCAAATCTGACGCTAACTGTGTTAAAAATTTTTCATTTAGAACAACTAAATAGCAAAATTTTTGCGTAGCTACTAAAACTATTTCCCCGCTTCAAAATAGCTCATTTACTTAATACAGCTGGTATTTGCTGTTTAGTAGTCTGTTAATGTGGCTCCTACCGCCCCGACAATTT
>NZ_PNDS01000198.1 GCF_005886535.1 Pseudoalteromonas sp. S2755 | reverse complement strand
ATTGATTTCGACCAGCAGCATACACAATATCAAACTCGCCGCGGTTAACACCGGCGGTGAGGGTTAAGTTTTCGGTTGCTGCATAGGTGAGTGAAGCGCCGTAGGTTGAATTAAACTCTACCATTTGTGCTGCACTATCCCCCTGATTAAATAGGGTTTCACATGAGCTGCTGGAAATATCAACGACATCACAAGTATAAAAATCATCAGATTTTAGCTGAGCTTGTACCGCAAAGCTCAGTTTGCCAAATTGATTACGGTATTGCAGCACTTTATCACCACGACCAGTACCATTGATCGCGCCGTCGTCTTTGTTATAGGTGTAAACACCTGCAGCATTACCATCCCAAACTAGGCTGTAGTTGGTGCTGTATACCACGTCGTACCATGCGCCCCATTGTTTTCCTAGAGTAACTTGGCCGTATTCATCGTGCTTAATACCAACATAACCTAATCGGTTATATAAAAACTCGTCTTGTATTGATTCGAAGCGGTTGCTGTAAACGATATCACTACTACCAACAGGGTTTACACCCCATTCAAGTAGTGCGAAAGCCTGCCAGTTGTTTTTCAATTGGCGTTTAAAGTCAAAGTTAATACGCGATGCGCCGTTTACCAACTCAGTCTCGCCTTGAGTGTTAATAACTCGAGCATCGATAAAGCCGCCAATCGTGACACTATTCTTTTCATCTTTGAATATCTCGATAGCGTTTACTGTTGGAATAGTAGTCACGCTAGCGATAAGAGTGGCAGCAAGTGTTCTTTTCATGAATTACCTTGTTTCAATGTTGTTGCTAAATAGGGTTAAATTAGCTAAAAAATGGAGATTATCAAAGCTAAAATACAGGCAAAAGTGAAAAAATATCAAGAAAATAACGTGGTTTTTGGTAAATTTATTCATTTCCTGTTCATTGGTTTTAAATATCAATGAGTTAGGGAAGGCTGCATTCTGAGGTTATTGATTGATTTTAAGCAATAAATGTAAGGGTTTATAGCAATATCTGCGTTTTGTGACATCTAAATAGCACGAAAAAGTGTAATTCAGCGAAAAATCAATAAAACATCATGTTTTTGGTGGATAGACTTCTGTAGTCTTCCAGTTAGATACACAACTACAAAAGGGAGATTGAGTAATGCTTATTAAAAAAATTGGCATCTCAAAATTGGCTTGTTTATCCACCATTATGTTGTTATTTATTCATGAAGTTCAATCATATAGCGAACCATCAACAGAGTCATATGGTATTATATATGGTTTTAAAGACGGTAATAGCAAAGCGATTTACTTAAGTGACCAAGATGGTAAATCGCCAGTAAAGATCGTGAAAGCCACGTCAAGTGATGGCTATCCTGCTGTCTCACCATCAGGAGAAAAAGTCACCTTTTACGGTAAATACGATAACTTTAAAACATGGTCAATTCATATCGTTGATATTACTGGCCGCAATCTGAAAAGATTAACCAGTAAAAAATATGTTTGGGATAGTGCACCTGCTTGGTCTTTGGATGGAATGAAGATAGCGTTTGCTAGAGAATATGAAAATAAGGAAGGCGTTTGGCAAGAAGAGATTTGGTTAATGAATGCTGATGGTAGTGAACAGCGCCAAATTAAAAATCTTGAAGGTCGTGCTCCAGAATTCATGCCAGATGGGCGACTACTATATCAATCTAAAGCCAGCCCAAGCCAAATTAGCATTGCCAATTTGGATGGTAGTGAGGTTATTCAACTCACTCAAGACGACACTGATAACATGTCTCCTCAAATTTCCCCAGATGGCACAAAAATAGCCTATTTATCTAATAGAGATGGCAATCAGGAGGTATATGTCATGGATATTGATGGAACCAATAACAAGCGACTGACCCGCAATGACATTCAAGAGTGGGATCCATCTTGGTCTCCAGACGGCACAAAGGTGTATTTCGCTTCAGAGAATGTATATGGCTTTTATGATGTTTTTTCTATAAATGTGGATGGCACATCCATCAAAAAAATACTTCAAAACAGCTCGCAAGCGACAGTTGTGCCAGGTCTTGACCAAGAAACGCTACAAAAGTTAAAGAAAACAAGTGAGCGCCAGTAGACCTGTGCGCTGACCGCAGCTTAAGTTATTTACTTTTGCTGTTGTTGGAAACGACCTAAAAAAGGAAAAGAAGTATCGCGATATTGTGACTAAATCTGGTAATGTTCTACAAAATATTAATAACAACTACGACCAATTAAGAAGCCGTTATAATTTTACTATATTGCTAAGATCAACGCGTTGGAATAGTGTTAATAGGCTCGGCTTCAGTAGTACGAATTTGGTTAGACTAAGCCGAGTCTTAGAAGCGATAGAAGTTGCGAAACGTTACACCCAATATCAACCTACGTCTTGGCAAGCCTATGAGTCGTTGGCAAAGACGTTTGAGGCGAATGAGGATAGCTTACAAGCGCTACAAAACGCCAAAGTAGCCGTGCGACTGCTTGATAATGAAATAAATAAAAGCTTTCTATTGGCATACATCAA
>NZ_PNDS01000197.1 GCF_005886535.1 Pseudoalteromonas sp. S2755 | reverse complement strand
AAAATTAGTTGACCACTACATGTCGGCAATTAAATTCAAATGGGCAAAAATATCGCACTTTTCAATATTCTTGACTTTTTTCTCGCCACCCATAAATAAAAATGGTGCAAAGCCGTACACTTCATCGGCATTGAGTGGGCCCTGTTTTTTTAATGCCGCAGGAAAGAGTGGCTTCCTTTGGTTATTTTCAATATCAAGATCTTCAATTTCTTGAAACGCTATAAAATTTTTTATTGTCCGCTCAGTGTTACCTGCTTTAATATCTTGCTCATTCCCTTTTTTTGTTCGCATCCAATTTAGGTGCGGGCTTATTTCAAGGGACTCACCTGTTGTTTCGCCGTAAATCTGAAGTTCCCCCCAAGCGTTACGCGCTATAACATAATAGATATCATCTTGCTCAAACGGGGTGTCTTCTAAAAATCGGTCAAGAATGTCGTGATAATCCGCTGGATTTGTCAACCAAAATAAACCATCGGCAAAGCCACTGAAACCGAGTATTTGCCAGTATTCAAGTAGCTTGTCAGGCAGTTTCCCTCGATACGCTTCTATATCAGCGGTAGTCGCAGGTATGATTGTTGTTGGTTGGCTAAATTTGCTTAGAAAATATTCTAATGCGTCATCATTCGTCTCTATCATAGGTTCTCTACTTTACTTTTTGTTCAACGGGCAACGCTCAAGTCGAATGTTCAACTTAGCATCTGGGCCATATTCTTTAAATGCTTTTTCAACTTGCTCATTCATTAATTGCTGCTGTGTTTTATCCACTTTCTTATTGGCGGCAGAGTAGTTTACAAGCTCAAAAAATTGCTGTACGACCTCACAGTGCAAATAGTTTTGTGGGAGATGTATGGACTCCTCCCCCTTAACGGGAGAGTACGGTATAAAGATATTGCAAAACACTTTTACCAAATAAGGAAAGTAAGTGACATCCATCACAGGGCTGAAAGCCACACTGTATCCCGCGGAATAGATAGTCTC
>NZ_PNDS01000196.1 GCF_005886535.1 Pseudoalteromonas sp. S2755 | reverse complement strand
AGCTGTTGGTGCGTAAATTCGCCTTGCCTACAGGATGTAGGTACCTCAGCGAGAGCAGGACGCGGAAGCGGTGTTTTCCCTAAAACTCTCTGGCTAGACAAGGAGAAAACTAAGCTGTGCTTTAGCAACAATGAGTTGGAACATTCCTTATCCAAACCTCAGGTTATTTACTTCTCTTTTATCTCAGTTTTATTGCGTGTCTTTACACAGCTCTTAATTCAAACTCACTATTGGTATATGGCGTAGCGCCCAATTAGCAAGTTCAACTCGGTTGCGCGAATTGGTTTTTTTAAATGCGCTGTAGATATGCGTTTTAACTGTGTGACTACTTATGTTTAGTCTATCAGCGATATCTTCGTTTTTAGCACCAGCAGCAATAAGTTTGATCACAGATTTTTCTCTGCCGGTAAGTATATTTAACTCTTCATTACTTATGATGATGTCGCTGTTAGGTAATGCTTGTGGCATCGCGGCAATCAGTTCGCTAAATGCCTCTGAGATGGCGCTGCGACAAAACCAAAGCTCGCCTTTGAGCACACTACTTAATCCTTGAAATAACGTCTCTGGCGGAGCATTGCGATAAAGTATACCTTTTACATTGCCAAGTAGCGCCGTTTTTTCATTGACGCTATCTTCATTGGCATTAAAGAGCAGAACCTTGTGTTTAGCCGCTAATAGCTTTACTTCAGCACTGATAAGTTCATTACAATCGCGGTGTTCTGTATCCACCAAAAATAACGCGATTTGTTCACGTAGTTCAGGTTCTGGTAGTCGAGTATCAACTTTGACTGTATGTCCTAGCGTCTCTAATACTTTGATAAGCACAGTATAATTGGTGGAACTGGTATTGGCTCGAGCATGAGTTAGAATAAAAAATGCTCGGTCTTGCCATGCTAGCGAGTTGTTGGAATATTCCTTTGCAAACATAGAAGTATTAAATCCTTTTTTATTCCAGATTAAATTTAATATACATTTGTTTTACAAAAAATTTAAGTTATTTATTAGGCTCAAACTAAAAATTTGAGCCTAAAATCATATTTTTAATGGTTAATGCTGCTTACTTGTACAGTGCACGCCATGCACAAGTACGATAACCATTCTTCTCAAAGAAGAAGCGATTACAATTATCGTCATAGTTGTAGTCGCCCACATCTATACGATAGCCACTGATGTACCAGTTATGCAGCGAAATATGACCGCCGTTGTACAGTAGAGAAAAGTGAACATGAGGACCAGTCGATTGGCCACCTTGGCATAAAGCTGTTGCTTTATCATCCGCATAACGACCAAGCCAGGCACCTGCAGAAATGACATCACCAGTGTTATATTGCAAGCTTTCCATATGGTAATACTGAGTCGAATAGCCGCTTGAGTGGGTTACGCGAATATTACAAGCTGAGTAGCGAGTAACCGTACCGCCGTGCGCTGCTTGAACCCAAGGTGTATTACTTCCCCAGCCTCCAGAGCCATTATTAAAATCAAGCGATGAGTAAGGATACCCAGAGCCTGTATTTGAGTGTGCACCACCGCTATACCAAGCGTAACCAGATGGCCATGGGAAGCTCATGCTAAAGCTAGCAGCGGATACCGCTTGTGTTGAAGTTTGTTCATTAAAAGCGATGCTGTTGTCCGCTTTTAATGCCAACGACTCACCGTTAAATAAAGTTTGGTAAGTATTGAATAGAGCATCTGCCGATGTGTGTGTTAGATCCGCAAGTGCTACAGTTGCTTCATTGACTGCTGGTAATTTTTTAGCTTTGCCTTCATCACGAAGTTTTTGGAATGCGTAGTATCTCGCACTAAGATTAAGCGCTACATCTTTTACTTGTGCATCAAACCCCTGTTCATGAGAGAGTTTACCAAACGGTGCAAAGAGAGATTGCTTATCTGGGTTGCTTATCACACCTGATTCAAGTTCCATGAGTGCCAGCAACAATTTAGGGTTGATACTGGCATATCCAGCATAGTGCAAGATCACTTCGAGTTTGTCGCTTAAATGCGGTGCCGTGTTATCAAGCACTTGCTGCCAATCTACTTGTTGTAAAGCATTACTGAAAAGAAACAGTTCAGGGTTTACTGCCATTACACTAGAAATAGGTAAATCGCTGACGTGTTCAGCAGTAAATTCAGGCATAGCTACAGAGTCATGCTGACCGGCAGCTGTTGCCTGATGTGAGAGGAGCGCGGCTAAGCACGCTGATAGATAGTGGCGTTTCATGTTGTATCCTTTCTGTTTGTTTTTTGTTCAACTAAGTTATACCTAAATGTGATTATTTTGTAAAATAAAAGTTTAAAATGTGATTTTGTTGAGTGAGAAGCGTAGGTTTTTGCTCCGACAGATTGGGGTTTCTTGTAAAAGCGACTATAAAAAGAGAGTAGTGTGATGTGGAGATTGCTATGAAAAGGCTAATTACCTTGTCTCAGCTAGAAGAGTTACTCGAAGAAAGGCAAGGAGGAGAGCGCCGAAAACAGCGAAGTAATGTTCTGCCTTTCGTTGAAAGACGCAACCATGTAAGACGAAAATCTGATAGGCAATATTCGCACAAAAGCGTTGAGTAGTCTTTTCTATTCCTGTTTTGCTAAAAGCCCTGCATCCGAGTATAACGTGTAAGGTAATTGATTTGTCTTTGCGTGATACATAGCCTTATCCGCTTTAGCAACTAACTCTTCTGCTGACGTGGCATCAGTTGGATAAATCACCGCGCCAATACTTAAGTCCAGTTTTACTTCGCGGATATTGGCGCTTTCATCTTGGAGACAGTAATTATCACTGAGCAAGTCATACTTGTGCTGAGCCAGTTTTTGTAACTGTTTTTTTTCGGTTAGGTGAGGGGCTATTACCACGAATTCATCACCACCGTAGCGCGCTACAAAATCCGAAGCGCGTTTATACATTTTAAGTTTTGCAGACAGTATTTTTAGCAATTGATCGCCCGCTTGATGACCAAGCTGATCATTGACTGGTTTGAAGTTGTCGAGATCAATAAACAACACACCAAATCCATGACCATATCGCTCTGATTCACTAATCGCTCTTTCTAGTTCGCTATCAAATGCGCCGCGGTTATGTAACATAGTGAGTCTATCCATCACCACTAGGTTCTCTAGATTCCGCTGCATTTCGTAGCGTTCTTTTGAGAAGGTGATTGTACGTGCCAGTAGTGGGCCGCTTACTTCGTGTTTTGGGATATAATCTTGCGCACCAAGTTGAATTGCCTTTTCGCCAAACAGCGTTTCAGAGACTCCTGTTAGCACGATTATAGGGGCACTTATGGGTAACTGTTTTACTTTAATCAGCGTGGTAAGGCCTTGGCTCTCATCGATGTTCAAATCGATCAGGATGGCTTCTGGCTTGACTGTGTTTAAGGCGGTTTCAAGTTGCTCTAAATTTTTGAAGTGTTTAACGTTAAACTTTTGTCTACCGTCAGTACTTGCAAGTGCGCGCTTTACTAAGTAAGCATCTTCATCGTTGTCTTCAAGAAGATAAATCAGCCATGTATTCATAGTTACCCTTGCACGATACAGTTATTGTCAAACCAATACTGTTTGATTAATTTGATCAACGACTCTAAATCACTCAAGCGTCCGGGCTTGGTAATATATGACTTAGCACCCAATTGATATGCTTTACGAATGTCACTGTGATGAGTGGAGGTGGTATAGCATACCGTTATTAATTTATCGGCAACCTGTTCATTTTTTAAAGCTTCCATGACTTCAAAACCACTCATTTTTGGCATGTTTAAATCCAATAAAATAACCTGATCATAGGTCGCGATAGAATTGAGATAGTGCAACAATTCATGACCATCAGAAAAAACCTTAAGCTCTGGCGCATTGGTAAGACAGCCATATGCTCTTTTAAAAAAGTAGACATCATCTGGATCATCTTCAACTAATAACAGTTCCATTATTACTCCTTAACTTCTTTTGGCAATGTCATTTCAAATAAAGCGCCATCATCACTTTGCAGACATGTTATTGTGCCGCCATGTAGTTTTACGATTTGTTTGCACAGCGCAAGCCCAATACCACTGCCATACTCTTGTGTGGTGCCAAAGCGCCTGAACGGTTCAAAGATTTGCTGACGTCGAGATTTTGGGATCCCAAGCCCATTGTCTTTGTAATGGATCACCGTTTCATGACCCGTTTGGCTGGTGTAAATTTGGATCAAAGGCGTAAGCTCTGGTGACTTAAATTTAATGCTGTTACTGATTAAGTTTTGCAGCACTTGAAGAAAAAGCGAGGGATCAAGTTTGATAGGTAAGTCACCATTCTCGAGTTTAATTTCTGCACCGCTTTCCTCGATACTAAAGCTCATCACTTCAGAGATATCTTCTAGTAACAAAGTTAGATTGGTTGTTTGTAGCTTTAGCTCATGGGAATGCAAGCGTGATAATTTGAGTAAGTCTTGGATCATGATCCGCATTCGTTGACTGGCATCTACCAAGCGTTCGATTTCAAACTTTGCATCGTCGTAGTCTTTCAGTTCTGGTGTAATTCTTTGCGCCAAACTGTCTGAAAAAGCAGTGATCTTTCTGAGTGGCTCTTGCAAATCATGAGAAGCAATATAAGCAAAGTGCTCAAGGTGAGCGTTGGACTCTTGCAGCTGTAATAGTAACTCAGTGTGTTCGGTCATATCAACAAAAGTACCCAACATCAATTCTGGCTCACCATTGTGATCTCGAGTGATCACGGTATCAACAGAGTAACACCAAACCCAATGCCCTTCTTTGTGTCTAAAACGATATTTTATCGGGATAAGTTCACCGTCTTGGCTGGCTCTCACTTCATCAATATGCTCGTAAACGAGTGCGCGTTCACTTTCATGAAAACATAGTTCTAAATTTGCACTGATGAGTTCCTCGAATGTATAACCCAATAGCTGGGTATAACGTTTATTTATACGAGTGTTTTTGTGAAGCTTAAAGTCGTAGAGATAAAGACCGCACACTGCTGAATCTATCATTCGCTGTAAAAAGCTTTGGTTGTCTTCCAGCTCTTTTTCTGCGAATTTTCGCGCGGTAATATCGACAGCGATACCAACGATCCGCTCAACTTGGTTTTTACTGTCTTTAAGTGGATAAAGAGTCGTCTGATACCAATACTCTTTATTTTTAAACGGTATCATTTCGGTGTAATCTACGGGTTTTGCGACCTCAACACAAAGTTGGTAGTTTTTTTCGATCCTATCTACCAGCTCTGCCTCTAATACCGTCCCTCTAAGTTCAATGAGGGTTTTACCTAATATTTCATCAAGCTTGACGCCAGTGCGTTGGCAAGCAAACTTATTGTACTCAAGTACTCGAAATGTTTGGTTTGCTTCTACCTTTAATAGCCAAATTGCCTGGCTTGCGCCTTCGTAGATGGCATTGAGAATTTTGCTTTTTTCCGCAACTTGCAGCTCCAGGGATTTTTTCTGATGGATATTTCTAAGTGCCCCAGACATCACCAATGCTCTACCGTGGTCGTCAAATTGACTGTTGCCTACGGCGGAAAACCAAGCGTATTCTCCTTTATTGTCTCGTCCTAGGTACTCGACAAAATATTGCTCTTTAGTGGTAAAGTGATGGTCTATGGCATCTTGCACTTTGCTTTGGTGGTCTGGGTGGATATGTGTAAACCAGTCGTCATAGGTGACTTTTTCGTCGTCGCGTTTACCTATCATGGTTTTTAAACGAGATGAATAACTGACGCTGTTATCGATAACGTTCCACTCCCAAATACCATCTTCGGTTGCACCGATTGCGCGCTTCATTTGCTCGGTGGATTCAGCAAGTGCTTGCTCTGTACGTTTTAGTGACGATAGGTTATTAAACACCGCTAAAATGAGATTGGCACCGTCATGAGGCTCTTGTACTAAGCGCATCTCCATCGGGATTTGATTGCCAAATTTGTCTTTCACATGACACAGCGCTTCTTTACAGTAATCGTTTTGATTGAGCAAGGATTGGCTAATGGACTCTAAGCTGTCGAACGGATCATCCAAACTGACGATATCGTGTAATCTCAATCCTATTAACGCATCTGGCGTGTCGTATCCAAGTTCACGATAAAAATAAGGATTGCACTTACTCACGGAGAGTAGCTGATCAAGTAGCAAAGTACTGGTTGGTAAGGCATTGAGCATAAACTCGGTGACTCGGTGTTGGTCGAGTTGTGAATGAAGGGCCTGCTTTTCATCGGTAATACGTTTGAGCCTTGCGGTTACGCCATGGAGTTGGTTGGGGGTTGGGATTGCGACAGCGCTTGGGATCAGTCTAAAAAGATAAACCGCCGTTACCATAGAGATAAATGCCGTGACTGCTTTTGAAATGCCATGAATACCATAAGCGCCATGCCAAACGGTATAAACGCCAATTAAGTGCGTTAGCCCACATAAGGTGATGAAACAACAAAACAACACAAAAACCCAATTTCTGCCAACGTCAGGACGTTGTTTTGCATAAATCATAATCGCCATGGGAATAGAAAAGTAGGCGGTGGCTATCAAGATATCGGAGATCACATTGGTCCATAGCAGGTGAGGTTGCCACAAATAGCAATGACCATGCGGCATGTAAGCGCTATTAAAAAATGACTCAAATGAGTTCAAATCCATGTTATTTCCTTACCTCAACGTAAAGCCGATTCATATAAAAACATCCGCAGTTAAGACGGTAAAAGCGCACTCAAGCTGCGATAGTAAAATACGTTCTAAAAGTCCTAATGTTCTGCTTTAACTGTAGTATATCTATTTGAAATTTCGACAAGAGGCGCAAGAAACCTGAACTTCGGATAATTAATGCCTTTCTAGCAGCCAGTTTTAGCGCTAACTGCGTTGAATTCACTTCCAATAGCCAGCTATTGGTGCGTAAATTCGCCTTGCCTACAGGATGTAGGTACCTTAGCGAGAGCAGGACGCGGAAGCGGTGTTTTCCCTAAAACTCTCTGGCTAGACAAGGAAAAAACTAAGTTGTGCTTTAGC
>NZ_PNDS01000195.1 GCF_005886535.1 Pseudoalteromonas sp. S2755 | reverse complement strand
GAACTTATAAACATAGCTATTATTGTCTTCACCAAAGTTATTGATGCCATACACACCAACTTTACAGGTTACGGGTGGCTCCGGAGGTGTAACTTCTTCCTCTTCTGTTACAACGACGTTGTCTAATAACGCGCCCAGAGAGTCAGAGCGGCCTAATCCTTGAAATTTAATCTGAGTTACGTTGTCAGTTGCAATCACCGAGTATTCATACTTTTTCCAACCCAATGTAGTTGCATTCATTGTTGTTAGGGTTGTGTCACCAAACGATGCTCTTGCCCTGTTCGTTGAGTTGTCTGCTACAACTCTTGCTGAGTAATAAAAACTGACCTTATAGCGCTTACCGATCACAGTCGGTATGTTTTGATAAATTGAATAGTTTCCTGTCGAGTCCAATTCGATGTGACTATCGCCGCTTTGTGAGTCTATAAAATTTATCGTTGTCTTTTGGATTTCGAGTTTTGCGCCTTCTGTACTCCACCCCTCTATCTCGTCCAATAAGGCCCAAGTTCCAGTCAGTACAGAGTGATTTTCAAAAGAACCATTAGACACTAAGTTTTCTGAACTTAGTACCGAAAAGGGGATAATGAACATCGCATTGGCTAATATCTTTTTCATAGTGCATCTCTCGCTAATTAAATACTAACGTTGATACAGCAAAATTAAGGCCAATTTAAATTAGAAAGTAATTTTCATTAATATCATAGAGATAGTTCTCTATTAAAGAGTTTGCACCGTATATTGAGTTCTTAAATTTTGAAATTTGAAAAAAGTTTTCATTTTGCAAATTCAATATACAACTTCATTAATCGGTTGGCTCAGAGAGTTTATCTACAATATCTATGAGCTTATCTCTTCGAAACAAGACTGGGTCGTGGGAGGATTTCTAAAGTTGTGCTTGATGTGCCAAGTGAAATGCTATTTTAAAGTAATAAATAGCTTTGAGGACACTAACCTCGCTCCCATTGATTGCAAAGATACTTCCATGCAGCAATGCAAAAGCTGTCGGGCAAAACAAAAAAGCGAGGGATTCCCCTCGCCTTGCTTATTACTGTTTTAGACTTATTCGCAGTAATTCGCTACATACGTTAAGTCGTTGATGTGCTCTGGGGCATCCATAACAACGGTTGCTTGTGCCGTACTTGG
>NZ_PNDS01000194.1 GCF_005886535.1 Pseudoalteromonas sp. S2755 | reverse complement strand
GTGTTCTAAATGAGAAATGTTTAACGAAGCTAATATGCTATTTCACCCTTCAAATTGATTAGAGAATTAATTCAATTGGTATTATTCAGTACCTAGGAAAAAGTGGCAATGAAGATAAGGGCATGGCTAACAGGTCTGTTGCAGAGAGTATTGAGTTGGCTTATTGAGGAGAATAACGCAGCTATTATAACTTAGCTGCGTTATTGATATTTACGCTTTTGCTTTAGAAGTGGTTTCTTCTAATTCTTTCGCCGCATCAGGGTCGTTGAAAACATCGATATCAAATTCATTTTCAGATTTGGCCACAGCACAAGTAACCATACAATCACCAGTTACGTTAACTGCTGTTCTTGTCATATCTAATAGCCGATCCACACCGATGATAAGCGCGATGCCTTCAACAGGCAATCCAACTTGGTTAAGTACCATTGCAAGCATGATCAAGCCAACGCCAGGCACACCTGCGGTACCAACTGAGGCAAGAGTAGCAGTCAAGATAACCATGAGATAGTCATTGATGGTGAGGTCGACGCCAAATACTTGAGCGATGAAGACTGTTGCAACACCTTGCATGATAGCTGTGCCATCCATATTAATGGTTGCACCCAGAGGGATTGTGAAAGAAGCAACCGAGTTATGTGCACCTAGCTTCTTAGTAGCAGTCTCTAATGTTACAGGCATCGTTGCACTTGAACTCGACGTACTAAAGGCAAACATACATGCGTCTTTCATCTTCTTCAGGAAGATGATTGGACTCAAACCCGTCAATAGCTTAAATAAGATTGAATAGTTAATGAATGCATGAATTAGCAGTGCTGCCAGCACCACCATAAAGTATTTGCCGAGCTCGGCGATTAACCCAATGTCGATGGTTGTAAACAACTTAGCCATCAAACAAAATACGCCATATGGAGCGACATTCATTAATAAAGTCACTAGCTTAAGCACCACTGTATTGAGATCTTCAAACACGGTTGCTAGGCGAGCACCTGCGTCTCCGCTTAATGCCATAGCAATACCGAATAATAGCGCAAAGACGATAATTTGAAGCATGTTACCATTGGCCATCGCGTCAATTGGGTTGGTCGGGAACATGTTGATTATGACTTGTACAAGTGTCGGCGCTTGCTTTGCGTCAAATGACACGCTGCTTGGAATTTCAACGCCACCGCCCGGTGCAATGAGTAGTGCGAGCGTGATCGCAACCGTAATTGCAATTGCTGTTGTAATGAGATACAAACCAATGGATTTACCACCCAAGCGGCCTAACTTTTTGGGATCACTAAGACTACATGTGCCGCATACAAGGGAAATAAACACTAAAGGAACAACAAGCATTTTTAAGCTTGCAATGAAGATTTGCCCACCTATGTGGAATAAACCATCAACAAAAAAACCTTTAATGGGGAGGTCAAAGAGACCTAAAGGAATAAGTATTTCTTTATTCTTACCTAGGATGGCTTGAAGGGTGAGGCCTAATACAACACCCAACACCATGCCTATCATAATGCGCGCCGTTAGGCCCATTTTTTGATTTTCTGACATTGTCCTAACACTATGTATCTTAAAACTGCTAAAGCTTAACAGGCTTGGCGCAGATGAACAGCATTTCACGACAGAAAATCTACCCAATCTAATAAAAAATTGTGATTTTATCGCTAAAATTGAGTTACTATTGAACAATAATAAAATTAACTTAGCTAGGGAGATAGGTGAATGCCCTTTATGCGCTATTTTAGCATACTGATGCTAGCATTCTTACTGACCGCGTGCGGTGGCGGCGGCAGTATCCAAAAAGATACAGATAATGGTAATGGTGATGATGGTAGCGATGGTGTTTATACCATTACGCTTTCAGGAGCGGATACTAGTGGTAATTCAACAAATACACTTTCATCTTCATCTCCTCTAGTAATCACTGCCACGTTAACAAAAGATGGTAGCCCTCTGGCAAATAGCCGAATCGTTTTTGAAAGCGACGAATTTGCAACCATGGAACCCAGCTCTGGGTCTGTGCTTACGAACACTGAGGGTAAAGCGTCAATTACTTTAAAAGTAACAGCTACGGTAGGTGCTGGGCGTGTTACGGCGACTTACACTCAAGGTGATAATAGCGCAACGAGATCTTTTGATTTTACCTCTCAAGGTGGTGGCGATGATGGAGATGTAACCACGTCAGCAAAACTTGAGGTCATGTTATTAAGTAAATGTCCCGCAGGTTGGGATGATAGCCGAGATCAGGCTATGCTAGATCCGATCGCTGCTGGGTGTACTCGCGTCAATCAAGTATCGTCAAACGAGACGGCTGATGTATTCATCAAAATGACATCTAGCCAAACAGGTGATGCTATCGCCAACGCGTTAATTAGTGCTGAAACTACTTTAGGTACTATTTTACCATCGACAGGCACCGCGTTAACAGATTCTTTTGGCATTGCAATCCTAAAGTTTCAGCCAGGTAACCAAGGTGGCGCAGGTACTATTACCGTAAACTCTCCAGATTATGTCGATGTCACTGAGGCTATCAATTTTAATGTTGGTGTTGCTCAATTGAATGTTACGATTGACAATGGCTTGGTTGATAGTAATGGCATCCAACAAAAGCTTTCCGCAGGTGGAAGTACAGTTATTACTGTGACGCTAAAGGATCAGAATGGGGCATTAATCAATAGCGCTGTTGAAGTTGCATTTAGCTCAGCTTGTTCTGCGGCAACTCCTGCGCTTGCTGAATTAGATGAAACGGTAAATACCTCCAATGGTATTGCCCGTTCTACATACCGTGCTAAAGGTTGCCAAGGCGAAGATAGAATTTCTGTTACTATCCAGAACGGCAGCTCTCCAATAAATCAAGAAACGATTATTGAAGTGGATAGTGCGCTTGCACAAGCAGTACAGTTTTTACCTGAGGAAGATGGATTTAATCAATTCATTGCTTTACCTCCTGGAGAAGGCGGCTTACCAACTCAATCTGTTGTGAGTTTTAAACTGGTAGATGAAGATAATCTTGCAATTCCACGAGCGCGAGTCGACTTTAGATTGTCAGATGAGCAAGGCCTAGCCTCGCTTACACAAATTACTGGAAACACCAATGCAAATGGTATCGTAAGAACAACGGTTAAGTCTGGTATTGTGCCGGGCCCCCTTGTCGTCAGTGCGTGTTATATCCCAGAAGAGTCTTACGTTAATTTGCCTGAGGGGGATGCGATTACCTGTTGGACGGACATCGCTAATGCTTGTAACGATGCAGATGCATCAAACGACGATGCCCGCTGTCCTACAGGCGTAATGCATACTATTCCGTTAAGTGAGCAGATATTTGGTGTATCGTCAGGATTAATTTTAAGCTCAGGTGTTACCGATCAGGATACGTTTGATGCTTCCCCTGTTACATTCAATACCAATTCGCTTAATTATAATGGGGTAACAACAAATATTACCTTGTTCTTTGGTGATCAATTCAATCAGTTTAATGCTGATGGCGTTGCTGCAACAGTGATTGCTGAAGCCGGTGCTATTGGTAGTACTGAGTCTGAGGACACTTATGATTGTAGAACGAATAATGCTGCTTGTACTGTGGTGTGGCGTAGCCAAGGAGATAGACCTTTTTATGAATATCGTTGGGGCAACCGCATTGGTGATATAGACGGTAACACGAATACTTTTGAAGCGGTAGCACCTAGGCTAGCGGCTACATTATCAAATACTCAAAAGCAAAGCTCAGCTAATTGGAACTGTGACCCATATTTTGGTAGTGCAGCACCATGTATCAATGGCATGCTAAGACAAAAAGACGCTTCGTCGAATGATGGCGCTGCAACTGCGCTTAGACGAATTGTTATGGGTGGGCGTGTAAGTGTGTTGGCTTTTGTTAAAGGCCAAGAAAATTTCAGAGATGAGCAGTCAAGCGGTGGAGTAGAGCGTCGTAACGGTCGGTTCGACATTGGCGAATATCGCCAAGAATTTGACCTTACAGAAGCATTCCTTGATACCAATGAAAATGGTCGTTTTGATAAAGAGAATTGTGATTCTGCTGCGAACACTGGACCTTGTTCTCCAACCGGAACTGTAAATGGCGGCCATGATGATTGGTGGGTGGATAGCAATAACAATGGTCGCTTTGATTTTGATATCGATGGCAACAATATTTATGAAGGAGACGGCAAGTATAATGGTTTGCTTTGTTCAGAAGCCGCTGAAGCCGCTGGAGAATGTACTAAAGAGCTAGTTAACGTATATAGACAATTTGAATTGATAATGTCTGGCGATAATGCTTTTGTGCGGTTTACAGTGCCAGCCTCGCTTGCAGGTTCTAATGCGTGTCCAAGTGGCAATGGCCTCGAGCTTGAGCCATCTGGAGTAGACGGTGTGTGCGACCTCGCCAGTGTAGATTTCACTGCCGCAGGCAGCCCATCAGCTGTTCCTATTACAATTTATTTCACTGATGAGTTTGGTAACCCGCTTCCGGCAGGTACCGAAGTCGAGATTTCAACAAATAACGGTGAGTTGACCAGTGGCAGTGTGTCTGGCACCTTAGGGAACTACACAAGTGATAAGCCAAACTTCTTCAACGTTACTTTGGCGAGGGAAGCTGAACCAAATAACAAACTTTCTGGCGTATTAGGGATCAAATTTACTTTCCCTGCTTTGGGAGATGATGATGAACGAAAGACACAATCAATCGGAATAAGCGTCACAGACGCTGGATAATTCAACAAATGCCAACTTTCGGGTTGGCATTTTTGTTTCTATTCCTTTATATTCCCGTGCCTTAACCTTATATATATGAATGTGTCCCTAAATTGGCTGAATATTGTACATAAATTGGATAATAATTCGGTGATCAGGGAAAAGTTAGTATTTTTAGCTTGTAACAATAGGTGTTTGTAGATATACCTATAAGTAATTTAACGCCCAAGTAAGGGCAAACATCAGACAGAATCGGTCAAAAATAGGCAGCTATGGGCAAATCGCTAGTAATTGTAGAGTCTCCCGCGAAGGCAAAAACAATCAATAAATACCTCGGCAAGGATTACATTGTAAAATCCAGTGTAGGCCATGTTCGAGATCTTCCTACCTCAGGGGCAGGTAAAACGAAAGGTTTGGCAACGAAGTCTCCAGCTGAAGTGCGTAAAATGTCACCTGAAGAAAAAGCGCAATATAAAAAGCAAAAAGATTATGCAAATTTAGTTGCGAGGATGGGGATTGATCCTGAGAAGGGTTGGGAACCGCATTACGAAATTTTGCCAGGTAAAGAAAAAGTAGTTCAAGAACTACAAAAGCTCGCTGAAGATGCTGACCATATCTATCTCGCAACCGATTTGGATAGAGAAGGGGAAGCGATTGCTTGGCACCTTGAGCAGATTATCGGTGGCGATGAGAGCAAATACAAGCGTGTGGTCTTTAACGAGATCACCAAAAATGCGATAACCCAAGCGTTTGAAGCTCCAGGTGATCTTAACACCGACATGGTATATGCTCAGCAGGCAAGACGATTCCTTGACCGTGTTGTTGGCTTTATGGTGTCTCCGCTGCTTTGGCAAAAAGTCGCAAGAGGATTATCGGCAGGTCGCGTACAATCTGTTGCAGTGAGATTACTTGTTGAGCGAGAGCGTGAGATTAAAGCGTTTATTCCAGAAGAGTTTTGGGATATTCACGCGGATGTTAAAGCAACGAAAGATGATATTCGTCTAGCGGTTACTAAATTTAAAGGCGAAGCATTTAAGCCTGTAAACAAAGCGCAGGCTGATACTGCTGTACAAGTGCTTGAAAACAGTACTTACGAAGTTGTCAAGGTTGAAGAAAAACCAAGTAAGAGTAAGCCGAGTGCGCCATTTATTACCTCGACAATGCAGCAAGCGGCAAGTACTCGTTTAGGTTATGGTGTAAAGAAAACCATGATGTTAGCGCAGCGTCTATACGAAGCGGGTTACATCACCTATATGCGTACAGACTCGACGAACCTATCAAACGATGCATTAGAAATGTGTCGTGGCTATATTGATAGTGAATTTGGGAGTAAGTATCTACCAGAAGCACCATTGCGTTACTCCACAAAAGGCAACGCACAAGAAGCGCACGAGGCAATTCGTCCTTCTGATGTGACGATCTTATCAGGTCATTTAGACGGCGTAGAAGCAGATGCTAAAAAGCTTTATGAGCTTATTTGGCGTCAGTTTGTGGCGTGTCAGATGACGCCTGCAGAGTACGACTTAACAACGCTGACCGTCGCCGCGGAAGATTACACATTAAAGGCGAAAGGGCGCGTGCTACGTTTTGATGGTTGGACACGTGTACAACCAGCTGTTCGTAA
Organism: Pseudoalteromonas sp. S2755; assembly: GCF_005886535.1. GTDB lineage: Bacteria > Pseudomonadota > Gammaproteobacteria > Enterobacterales > Alteromonadaceae > Pseudoalteromonas. The sequence continues at coordinate 1,588 of NZ_PNDS01000194.1, read as the reverse complement.
GAAAAATGAAGAAGAGCAGGCGCTTCCAAGTGTTTCAGTTGGCGACAAGCTTGATCTTATTGCGATTGATCCTAAACAGCACTTTACTAAACCACCAGCACGTTTCAGCGAAGCAAGCTTAGTTAAGGAGTTAGAGAAGCGTGGTATTGGTCGTCCATCTACCTATGCTGCTATCATCTCTACGATTCAGGACCGTGGTTATGTCCGAGTTGAAAACCGCCGTTTTTACGCTGAAAAAATGGGCGAGATTGTGACTGACAGACTCGTTGAGAATTTCAATGATTTAATGGACTTTGACTTTACCGCAAAAATGGAAGATCGCCTTGATGATATCGCAGAGGGCGAACGTTTATGGACGCAGGTGCTTGATAAGTTTTACGCCGACTTTTCTAACCAGCTAGAAATCGCAGCTGGTGATGAGAGTGAAGGCGGTATGCGACAAAATGTGATGGTTGAAACAGACATAGATTGTCCCACATGTTCACGTAAAATGGGTATTCGTACCGCGTCGACCGGAGTATTTCTTGGCTGTACAGGCTATAACTTGCCGCCAAAAGAGCGCTGTACCACCACAATTAATCTAGTGCCTGGTGATGAAGCGGTTGCCGCGGATGCGGATGAAGAGGCGGAAGCTGAATCGCTGCGTCATATGAAACGTTGTCCAATTTGCGAAACGGCAATGGACTCATACCTTATCGATGAAACGAAAAAGCTCCATGTATGCGGTAATAACCCCGCGTGTAAGGGCTATGTCATTGAAACCGGTGCATTTAAGATCAAAGGCTACGATGGACCACTGATTGAGTGTGACAAGTGTGGCTCGGATATGCAGCTTAAATCTGGCCGTTTTGGTAAGTATTTTGGTTGTACAAATGAAGACTGTAAAAATACCCGTAAGCTATTGAAAAATGGTGAAGCTGCACCACCGAAAGAAGATCCAGTTCCGCTACCGGAACTAGAGTGCGAAAAATCGGACGCGCACTTTGTGCTTCGAGATGGTGCTTCCGGTATTTTCTTAGCGGCGCACACATTCCCGAAATCTCGTGAGACAAGAGCTCCGAAAGTATCAGAGCTAAAACGCTTTAGAGATAGAATTTCACCTAAATTCTATTATCTGGCCGATGCGCCTGAGCAAGACTCGGATGGAAATCCAGCGATTGTTCGTTACTCTAGAAAAACCAAGACACAATATGTGATGACAGAAGTGGATGGTAAAGCAACGGGTTGGAAAGCGACGTATAGTAATGGAAAATGGGTAGAAGAAGAGAAAACTACCAAGAAAAAGAAAGCTTAACAGCTAGCCAAACATCGATAAGTGTCTTCAGATGCTATGGATATTTTGCCTAAAATGTTATTGAAAATAAAAGGCCGCTCAACATATTGAGCGGCCTTTCTCATCATGAATGCCATCACTTAATTAAGCGAACTGGTATTATACCAATTGAATTAATTCTCTAATCAATTTGAAGGGTGAAATAGCATATTAGCTTCGTTAAAAATTTCTCATTTAGAACAACTAAATAGCAAAATTTTTGCCTTGCTACTAAAGCTATTTCCCCGCTTCAAGATAGATCATTTACTTAATACA
>NZ_PNDS01000193.1 GCF_005886535.1 Pseudoalteromonas sp. S2755 | reverse complement strand
TCACTAACGTACTTGCAAAAGTATACGGTGGTACAGCAAAAGACTTCGCATCAATCGATAACGCTCCAGAAGAGCGTGAGCGTGGTATCACAATCTCAACTTCACACGTTGAGTATGACACACCAACTCGTCACTATGCACACGTAGACTGTCCAGGACACGCTGACTATGTTAAAAACATGATCACAGGTGCTGCACAGATGGACGGCGCGATCTTAGTAGTTGCTGCTACTGACGGTCCTATGCCTCAAACACGTGAGCACATCCTACTTTCTCGTCAGGTTGGTGTACCTTACATCATCGTATTCATGAACAAATGTGACATGGTTGACGACGAAGAGCTACTAGAGCTAGTAGAGATGGAAGTTCGTGAACTACTTTCTGAGTACGACTTCCCAGGTGATGACCTACCACTAATCCAAGGTTCAGCGCTTAAAGCACTAGAAGGCGAAGAGCAGTGGGAAGCGAAGATCATTGAGCTTGCAGAAGCACTAGATTCTTACATCCCAGAGCCAGAGCGTGACATCGATAAGCCATTCATCATGCCTATCGAAGACGTATTCTCAATCCAGGGTCGTGGTACAGTAGTAACAGGCCGTGTAGAAGCTGGTATCATCAACGTGAACGACGAAGTAGAAATCGTAGGTATCAAAGAAACTACGAAGACAACTTGTACGGGTGTTGAGATGTTCCGTAAGCTTCTAGACGAAGGTCGTGCGGGTGAGAACATCGGTGCACTACTACGTGGTACTAAGCGTGATGAAGTAGAGCGTGGTCAAGTACTATGTAAGCCAGGTTCAATCAAGCCACACACAAAATTCACTTCAGAAGTATACGTACTTTCGAAAGATGAAGGTGGTCGTCACACTCCTTTCTTCAAAGGTTACCGTCCACAGTTCTACTTCCGTACAACAGACGTAACTGGTGACATCCAGCTACCAGACGGCGTAGAAATGGTAATGCCAGGAGACAACATCAAGATGACTGTTGAGCTAATCGTACCAATCGCGATGGACGAAGGTCTACGTTTCGCTATCCGTGAAGGTGGCCGTACAGTAGGTGCTGGTGTTGTAGCAACAATCGAAGAGTAATCTGTAGATTGTCGTAACACACATAAAAAAGGTCGCTTTGGCGGCCTTTTTTAATTCCTTGTAGATGCGATTTCAAAGATATAATTTTTGTTGTAGGAGCGAGTTTACCTCGCGATAAACTCTTTGTCGCAGCAGTGAC
>NZ_PNDS01000192.1 GCF_005886535.1 Pseudoalteromonas sp. S2755 | reverse complement strand
TTATACAAGGCAGATCATGCGTAGCATAGTTATTCTATGTGAGTCAGGCGATAACACAGTAGAAATGCCAATCAAGCGCTGCCCTTTGGGTTCATCTGAGTGCGCTTTGTTCATTGTTGCTCAACTTTTGCCTAGATTACTAGGCGGCAAGTCGAGCGTCGCGACCAAAAACACACTCAGAAGAACAAAAATCAAACAGCGAAGGTCAACAGGCCCTAATGCGTGAAGTTTCAGAGGCTGACGTCTTACCCCATTTTTCGCAGCTTGGAAAAGATACTTATTTAAACGAAATAATACCTGAAGTGATTCAGGTGATGTGCAACGCCAATTTTGTCGGTGCCAAGGCGTTATTAAACGGTGAGCTGATTGGATTTGCTTTATTAAGAGATGGTAACTATCTCACCCATTTATTTGTTGCCAAGTCAGCCCAAGGTAAAGGGGTTGGTCGGCAACTATTAGATACTGTAATAGCGAGTACATCCGCAGCTCAAGTCTCATTGTGCTCATCGCTAAATGCAGCATCTTTTTATACTGCGCTAGGTTTTCAGGCTACAGGGCAAGAAGCACAGAAAAACGGTATTAGATTTATTCCAATGAAGTTAGATCGAACTTAAGCAAGGATATTTTATGACATAGAGTGAGTTGTAAAAAATCACAAAAGTAAATTTTAAGTAATTTAAAATGCGACTACACTAAATCGACATAAAAAGAATATCTGCTAGATCAAGATCTAAGGAACGAGTATGCCAACATCTCAACCAGGCACTGTAGTGAGCAATGCACAAACCAGGGCCGCTAATTTAACGACGACAAACAGCAATGAAGTGCCAGCGACTAAACAATTTGTAGTGAATGCCACCGGCAACTTATTTATCGCAAGTACGCTAAACAGTACCGCAGGTGGAAGTGTATTGCCGCAAGAAGCTGAAAATGCGTTTGGTGAAGTCAGCGTATTTTTTGCCGCGCTCACAAAAGCGATGGCAGAAGCTGGGGCAAGTCTGTACGACTACGATGCACTCAATAAATTAGTCTCAAGCTCAGGTCTTTTTGTCAAAGTGACAGATAGCAATATTCAATTTGAAAGTAAGCAAAGTGGCGTTACTTTATCAAGCCAATTGATCCAAACTTTACTGGGACTCAGTGGTAATTTAGCTTCCATAGGTAAATCATTGATGGATATGATCGCTGGTATGGGGCAAGCCTCGGTAAGTATCAGTGCGAGTTCCGACAGCCAAGACAAAAAGGTCGGGACGATTATTTTTGTTTGCGAATATTTACTCGGTGCTATTTCTATTGCGCCAATTGTTATCTCAGCGGATGCCAATGATGTCAAATCGGTGTGGCAAGCAGGCCCTTGTTTACAAGGCGGGCATGCAGACGTGCAGTTAAGCCTGTGCAAATCAGTATACCTATTTGTGCCACCTGTATTTGTTAAGCAAGCGGCATCGCTCAATGAGGCGATGTCAGATCCAGAGTTTAATAATCTGATTGAATCAATGCGCAGTGTCATAGCCGCACCGCCGCAAACCACTGCAGCCAGTAAAACGACTAAAAAGGACAGTTAATGTTGGGAGTAGATAATGTTCTCAACTTGGTTTAGCAAGCAAGATAAACCAGCAAAGCTGCAATCACAGCCAATATATACTCCAATTACTAAACATTATGTGTTTAATGAAACGGGTAATATCATGTTGTGTGCCACGGCGGATAGCATTCAGAGCTTTGACACTGACTTAAAAAGTGCATTCGTTGATATTAGTGTGTTTTTTGCTGCGATGACAAAAGCGGTGACGTCGACAACAAATCCGGTGACGGGTAAGCCGTTTTCAATCTTTAACTATCAAGCCGTGAAAAATATTTTGGTAGAGTCAGGGCTTTTCATTGAAACCAATGTGGAAGAAGGCACTTTTAGTCATGATGGCGTAGGCAATACGCTAGGCAAAGCGCTGTTTCAGCATGTACTAAATCGAGAGTTTTCTGAAAAGCAGCTGCCTTTTGCCAAGTCCATGTTTAATGGGATGCAATATCAAAGGGCGAAGATGACAGAGCAATCAGAGATGACGGAAGCACAGCAGCAGCTGTGCCGCAGTGGAAGCATCTTTTTTATTGGTGAACTGTTGATGGGCGTGCCACAAACGTCGGCAATTTTGCTCAGTATCGAACCACAAAGCATTGCCCAGTCGACAGGCGATACTGAGAGTGATTGGCAAGACTTATTTTCGTTGGCTGGGTTAGATGAAGACAAGCATCAGCCTAAGCACATCGTGCGTCATTGGAAATTTAAAAAACGTACTTATCTATTTGTACCACCGCAGTTTATTTCTCATGCGGTGGCTGGACTTGGTGAGCAAAGCAATATCGATTTTGAGGAATACAGTCGCAAATTGGCGCAAAGTATTACTCCTAACCACAGCGTTAGCTAACTTCAAATATATAACCTTAAAGCGCCTTAGCTAATTCGGTTAATGCGCTTTTTGCTATGTCTAAATCAACTTGCTCCGTTTGCCAATTACTGAGCGCTGCACGGATCACCTTATGTCCTTGCCAACTCCCAGGGCTGACAAATATACGGCCGTCTGCATTAATGGCATGAAGAAGGGCGGTTGTCGCGTGGTCGTCTTTGCCACTTGGCTTGAAAAGCACCACGTTCAGCTCTCCGTAGTAGACTAACTCATAGTCTGGAGAATCAGCAAACCAGTCTGCAAGTTGTTTAGTTTGCGCAATATTTTTACTTACCCACTGACGGATCCCGTCTTTACCATAGGCAAGTAATGACATCCAAACGGGCAGTGCCCTAAATCGACGAGAGTTTTCTACACCCATCGAAAAAAAGTCGGGGTCGACTTTTGATGTGACCAAGTAAGGTGCTGGAACGTCGCAGCTTTCAACCAAGTAGTGCAAATGACGAGTAAGAAAGATCCCACAGTCGTATGGCACATTGAGCCACTTGTGTGCATCCAAGGTAATACTATCGGCTAACTCTAGCCCCTTAGTGCGACCTTCTGAGCCAGAAACCAAACGGTCGAAAATGCCAAATGCAGCATCAACATGCAGCCAAGCTTGGTGTTTATCGCATAATCGCCGGATCTGCATTAAATCGTCAAAATTAGTGCCGGTAACCGTGGCGGCACTGGCGATGACAATTTTTCCTTTGGCGTTACTTGTTGCAAGCGCTGACTCAAGCGCTGCAATATCCGTAGCCTCATTGCCTAATTGCGTTGCGACTCTCGTGATTTGGTTGCGGCCAAGGCCTGCAAGACCAAGCGCCTTAATCATACTCGCGTGGGGCGTCGCGCAAAAAACCTCAACTTCCAAACCGAAGGCTCCATCTTCTGCCACATTGATCCCTTGTTGATGTCCAGCAAACTGGCGAGCTACGACCGCACCTAAGTAATTTGCTGCTGTCGCCCCTGTAGTAAAAAGACCATCAAAGCTTGCTGGTAGGTCGAATAATTCGGTTAGCCAGCGAATGGCCTGCCGCTCTATACTGGTCGCAATGGAGCCATCGCCCTTTGAGACATTTTGGTCATAGGTTGACACTAGCCAATCGGCAAAGGTGGCAATAGGCGTTGCGCCGCCAGTGACAAATCCCCAATACCTAGGCCCAATACTGGTGCTTAAGTTTGGCACTACTTGTTTACTAAAAATCTCTATCAGTGACTCAAATGCAATTCCAGACTCTGTGAGTGTTAGGTCGGGCGGAGCAATATCGCGACCTGCGACTGAGCGACTATTGCTCGACTCTATAAATGCCTCGGTAAGTTTAGAAAACTCAGTGAGTAATTGGGGTAATGCTTGCCATTGGTTGTGTGTCATCGTCATGTGCCAATCCTATTTGTGAACGAATACTGGAATTACAGTGTAACTTCGGTAAAAATACAGTACAGATACAAAATTCTTTGTTGTTAGGGGTACAGATGGCGAGGAAGTTTATTACATTAAGTGAGCAGGTAATTGCCGAGATAAACACCGGTGAACGTCAATGCGGTGAAAAAATGACTTCGCTTAGGATCTTTGCCAAGCAGCATGGCGTGAGTATGAGTACTGCAATTAGAACCTATGAGGAATTACAGGATAATGGCTTTTTAGTTTCCCAAGAGAAGTCTGGTTTTTATATTTGCAAACCAGAGGCTAAAAATAGCGACATTGACTTTGCTACGTTTAAAAGTGAAGTTAAATCTCCTAAAAGTGCGTTAAGACCCTCTGTCGTAGGGCTCAATACGATGTTATCGACGGTGCAAGTAGCGCCCGAGTTGATGCCCATAAATCGCCTAACTAAGTTTATAAAGCGCGCGTTCGACTCTCCTCAGCATCACCATTTTCATTATCCAAGCGCGATGGGACTGATGTCGCTCAGAGAGAATCTAGCCGAGCACTTTAAACAAAAGGGGTTGGCGCTTAACCCTGATAATCTTGTGGTGACGGGCGGCTGTATTCAAGCCGTGATGGCGGGGCTGCAGGCCGTTACAAAAGCGGGGGATTGTGTGGTGGTGCCATCACCTTGTTATCAAGGTTTATTGCAACTACTTGCGACGCTACAACTCAAGGTGATTGAGATCCCAACGACACCGGAAGGACTTGATCTAGGAGCTCTAGAACAGGTTGTGACAACGCAAAGGGTATCTGCGTGTTTGCTTACGGCAAATCACCAAAACCCAACGGGGCATAGTCTGTCTGTGCAACAAAAAGCATGGCTTGCAGACTTTGCTGAACAGTATCAGGTGGCGATTATCGAAGACGACGTCTTTGGGGAGCTGAGTCATAATCACACAATGCCTTTACCGATAAAGGCGTGGGATAAAGCCGGATATGTAATTTGGTGTAGCTCAGTGTCTAAGACGTTAGCGCCAGGCCTGCAAGTTGGATGGTGTGAAGCTGGACGTTTTCAAAGCCAAGTGTCAGCACTTATGCAGGCATTTCACGGCATGCCAAATCAATGTTTACAAATGGCGGTATCACGCTTTATTGAGACGGGACATTATCAGCGCCATTTACGGACGCTTAATCGTACCTTAGCGGCACACTGCTTCGCTTACCAAAGCTATTTGAAATCGCGATTACCAAAGGGCTGTAAAATATCTTCTCCACGGGGTGGAATGGCATTATGGCTGAAACTGCCTAATATTAATTGTGATGTACTCGCTTTTCGGCTCGCTGAGCTCGGGGTTGAAATTCGCCAAGGCAGCTTATTTACAAGTCGCGAGTTGTATCAAGATCATCTGCGGATTAATTGCGGTTGGCCGCTTGACACGGCAAAACCTTGGTTAGATAAACTATGTGATTGGGTACTTCATAATTTCGCCAAATTATAGCGTTAAGCTTGGTTCATATAATACAACAAGGAAATAAAAATGACTGTATTACTCAACGCAGAAACCCAAGTAAATAGTGAAGCGCTCAATGCCATTGCACATATGCCAACCAAGAGTCTTGGCGTACTACTCGATAGCGACTTTACGCGTAAGCTTTGCGATAAAGACTTTATGCGCATCGCAGTGCTACTGGCAAAAAAAGGTTACGAAGAGGGGGGTTGTCCAATTGGTGCGGTTATTGTTGATAACGAGACCAATCAAATTGTAGGTAAAGGACATAATACGTTAGTACAAGAGAGCCATCCATATAACCACGGTGAAACCTCGGCAATTCGAGATGCGGGACGGATTGATTTTAGTAAAACCACTTTGTATACCAGCCTAAGTCCTTGTGATGTATGCGCAACATTACTTTATATGCGTGGTTTTCAGCGAGTCGTGGTGGGGGATATCACGAATGCTTCAGGCAATGAGCCGTTACTTGAAAGTAAGGGCGTGCGGGTTGATATTTTAGAAGATGAGCAAGGTATTGCATTGTATCAACAATTTCGTGCTGAAAAGCCAGAACAAGATTTAGAAGATTGGCAAGGTTTGGCTGCGGTAAACGCAGGCCATAAGTAGCTGCCGGTACCCATATTGAGGTAAAACCATTACTACATGATGTACTGGATTATCAAATGAAATACTTTTGAGGCAATATTGCGATTGCGGCGGATTGAATTGCAATGCAAATACGGGCACACTGACCAAATGATTATTTAATTTATTGAGATAAAATGATCTGGAAGATTTTATTCCTAATAGCGCTACTGTTATCAACCAAGATAATTGCTTCGCCGCAAGAAACGGTGCATTTTGTAGCGGAAAATTTGCCTCCCTATCATTTTATTAATGGCCAAGGAGAAGTGGATGGTGGCCTGGTTGAGCTTGCTCAAGCGGTAGCAGATAAAGCAAATGTTACTGCTAAAGTTGAAATAATGCCGATGGCACGTGTGTTACACGAATTAGAAACTAAACCTAATGTGGTGCTGTTATCTTGGCTAAAGACACCAACTCGGGAAGTCTATTTCCGCTTTTTGGGGACTATGTGCCATACATCCGCATCACTTATTGGCCTGAAACAATCTCAAACGTCAATAAACAACCTTGACGCTGCAAAGCGATATCGTACCGGAACCATACGTGGTTATTATAGTGAAACCTTTCTCAAGCAAGCTGGCTTTTCTGAAGGCTATGAGTTGGTATTAGTGTCAAACTACCAAAGTCTTTGGAATTTATTGTATAAGGGCCGGATTGATTTTGTACTAACCAACACACTAACACTTGAGAAAGAGCTAAATGCCCTTAAGTTGGATCCAAAAGCAATTGAGCATAAGTTACTTCTTGAGCACTTTCCAAGTGAGCTGGCTCTGGCGGTGAATGCAGAGTTTCCCAATGAGCTTGCGAACCACCTACAGCATGCACTGGCGGAATTAAGCCAAAGTGGTCAACAACAAGCTATTTTGGAGCGCTGGAAAATACACTAAATTGAATGCAGCCGCTTGGTTTCGGATGTTCCTAAATTAGTATAAAGTATGTAGACATAAATTTAGCGCATTAAGGATAGGCGTAATGTTCCAAGAGTTGGTGAGTTATTTTGGCATACTAGCAAGTATATGGATGCTGGTAGGGGTGTATGGCGTTGCCAAACGTTATCCAAATTATAGTCACAAAAATCAATTTTGTAGTGAGTTAGGCGCCAGTGGTAGCCCTACAGAGCGATTGTCTCCTGCTGTTAATAATTACCCCTTGGCCCTGCTATTTTGTTGTTTTGGTTTTTATGTCATCTTGGTACCTGACGGGAACTGGGCGTTAGGTGTTATTGGCGGTTTGATTGTTTGCCATGGTCTAGCAACCGCTGTTGCAGGTTTCTTTCCTATGGATCTCGATCCATACACGACCTCGCCAAGTCGAGCGTGTAATATTCATTCTTTCGCGGGCATGGTAATGCTATTAAGTTTACTTATCGCTCCTTTATTGGTTTGGTTTGTAAGCCCGTTAAACTCACTATTTGCTTGGTTTTCTACTGCTTGTGTACTTGTTTGTGTCGGTTTTAGCTATCAGCTTGTCAACGCTTACAAGCAAAAGCGTAATAGTGGGCTCTATCAGCGATTAAGTTACGGCACTCAGCTAGTCTGGCTGAGTACGCTATGTTTTATGGTGTAAGGTGTTGATAAGCTGATAAAATGGCTTGCGCTTCGGGTTTGCCTTTGGCAACTCGTGCATAATGATCCAGCGTTTTCTCTAAATAGCGTTTGGAAAGCGTACCTTGTTGCCAAATCGCTTTGCCCAATGGAGTTATGGCAGCGCCAGTCTTACCTGAAGTGAGATAGAGTACTTCGTAAATACGTCGATTTTCCTCAACCAGTGATTCATGGATCAGCTTAAGTGGCAAAGATTGTAAGGTTTGCCTCAGGGTATAATGATGATGAACTGGGCAAAGCAAGAAATCGACCTCGTCAGGTAATTTGTGGCAAAGGCTTGTCATCAGTTCTGCGGTTAAGTCGCCGCCAACACCTGCGATGATCACTAACTGCCTGCCTGAGTACTGTGCTAGAGGGAGCTTCGCAACGTCTTGGGTGTAAAGGCTATAGCGCGTTGCAGCTTCTGGAAAGAAGCGCGCGAGATCTAGTTTCACTTTCGCGATAAGCGCTGGGACTACATCAACAAAGTGTATGTGCGCTTGGCTCGAATCTAAAAATTGTGCGCCAAGCTGGCCATGATCGCAGCAGCAGTCCCAAATATGTTGATAGTCTTCAGTAACAATGTCATGCAAAGTCTGTAAGCGTTTTCCAAGCTTCAAGTGGACTCCTTTTATTCAGCCGTAGGTGTGGTGGCGTGTTGCACTAAAGTGGTTAAGTAGGCGATGAATAAGGTAGATTGCACAGAGACTTACCGTAATTGCAACGCTCACTGAACTGAAGCGATATAGTGCGCTGTAGATTAAATCTTGATTTGGTGCGAGAGACTGACCAAACAAGATCCCAAAAGTGGTAATAATACCAAAGCCAATCCCAGGAGCACCACCACTTAGCAAGTGATAGCGACTAAAAATGAAGACTAAGATCCATAAAATCAAAATTGGAAAAAGCAAAATTTGGCTATAGGTTTGCAGTAGGATTTGCGCTGCTAACGCTAAGTTACAACCTATCAGCGTGCCAACTGCACGTTGCCAGCCTGCTGTGCCCGCTGCTTTCCAACTCAGTGGAAAGAGAATTAATATTGATGCCGCTTGAGCGGAAACGGAATCTTGTAAATCTAGGATTTGGAATACCATAAATGAGAGTGTGGCTACGGTGGCGCATAGTAAGACTTCATGGCGAATACTTGCCGCATCTTTTGCTGGCCGTGGTGGTAATTGACGCACGGTAACGTCCGGAAATAACCAATGCATTACATATGCAGTTGCGATACTAATGATAATAGCCAGAGAGTTACTGGCTATGAGTGAATATAAGCCACCACTGGTTGAAGCATAACTGGCAAAATGAAGTTGGATTGATAGTCCCACCACACTCATTGCGCCAAATAAGAAGTTAACGCCTTTGCTCATTTGCAAAAACAAAAAGGCAAATAAGGCAAAAGTGAGTAAGGACATTAACGCAGGGTGGAAGCCAAATAGCCCTTGTAGCACCAATACCGAAAAGGCACAGAGCAACCCACTTAAGATAAACTGGCGCACTATATGTGCATTTAACATTGGTACTAATCCAAGCAGCAGCATGGGATATACGGTAAAAAAGATACCGTACGGCCAGTTGAGCAGTTTGCTTAGTGCAAAACCTAGCGTACTGCCAGTTGCAATACGCAGCATCTGTCTCAGGTCATTGGCGTTCAGTGCAACTTTCATATCAATAAACGTAGTGAAGTAGACTGACGAATTTGATTTGCGCTTGTGCAAGCGTTGCAAGCAAAGTGCTTTCAGGTAGGACTTGAACTGTCGCTCTTGCACCACTTGCTAGTAAAGGTAATGGCTCATCAAATGCTAAATGAACGCGTTGACGCTGCGCATCTCGCACCCAGCGGTTGGAAGTCTCAACGGCAGCCAATTGGCCGTCGGCATTGAGTTGTCCATCACTTACGCCAGCAGAAAACTCATGAATCACGGCAGGATAGACTTTGCCCGGTAACGCATCAAAGCTCACTAATGCTTGTTCGCCAATTTTGACGTGGTAAAGCGATTTTTCTCTGAAATCCGCAGCTAAGTCAACATTGTCCGAAACCAAACTGGTTAGACTCACTCCCGTGCGAGCATAGGTACCCGTAGTGATCTGTAAGTTACTAATGATGCCATCATGAGGCGCGCGGACTTCGGTATAACTGAGCTGCAATTTAGCCTGCTCTACAGCATTTTGTGCTTGCTGTAGTGCAATATTATGTTCGTCGGCTGCACCACGCTTTACTTCAAGTGCATGCAGATTAGCTCTAAGTGCCCTAAGCTGTGACTTAGCCGTCGCAAAATTTGCTTGAATTTGATCTGATTCCTGCGTTGAAATTGCGTGTTGTGATAGCAAAGATTGGCTGCGCTTATACAGTCGTTGTTGCTCATCATACTTAGCTACAGCAGCCTCTATTTGCGCTTGCTGGGCAACTATTTGTGCATCTAATTGTTTGTTCTGTTGATTAACTTCTGCCAAAGCGAGCTCAGCCTTAGCTAATGCTAACCGATACGGCGCCTCATCGATAGTAAGCAGTAATTGCCCTTGCTGAACCCTTTGGTTATTGCTGACATTCACTGTAAGCACTTCACCACTGATTTTAGGCGTCACTTTGGTTACTTGATGATACACACGCGCCTGAGGCGTCATTGGTATGTAGAGATCAGCAAAGATAAAATAACTAAAGCAGAGTGCAAAAACGGCGATTGAAACCTTTACGTAGCGGGAAAATTGCTGATCTGGACTAAGTTTACTCACTGGTACTCCCATTTTCAGAAATATTGTCACAACATTGCTGAGCATTGTTCTCAAGTTTGACCAAAGCATGTGCAATAGCATTGAGCTCGTCATCGCTAAGCCCATGATATAAATGTGCCTTCACTTCACTGATCCGCATCTTTAGCTGCGCTAACTGGGCTTGCCCGTGCGCGGTGAAGTAGATTTTACGACAGCGTTTGTCTTGCTTATCAATGCGGCGCTCAATTACATTATTTTCTTCTAACTGTTTCATCGTGCGAGTCAGGCTCGGCATTTCGATATCTAAACTGCTCGCTAATTGGTGTTGTGTGCAGCCTTCACCTAAATGATGAATATGCATCATGGCGGTCCAGCGTGGCTGGGTAAAACCGAGTGGCTCTACAGCTTGGGTTACAGCTTGACGGCAAATTCTATGGACTCGGCCTAACTTGCCACAGAGACTAAGATCGAGTGTTTCATGAAATGGAAGTGGCGACATGACTTAAGGTATATTTACTTAGCATGCTAAGTATTTTAAGTTAGTTAGCATGCTAAGTAAATGGTGCGCGCTTAGGTTATTGCAATATTAGCTTTAACTCTCTGAATTGGCGGTGCTTATTTTTAGTAAGAATCGCGCATAGTGAACACAAACGTGGCTAATTACAGCGATCGCAACAACAAGTTCAAGCCAAACTAGGTATTGCAACAAGCTTAGCCAGCCTGAGTTTAAGTGCTCGCTGCTGAGCCAAGTGACGACCTTACTAATGGCGGTGACGCCGATGACTAAGGGAAAGGTATATGCCGCGAAAGCAGGACTAAATGGCAGCCGCAGAAGCTGAATAAAAGCAATGTATATCGCTAAGGTCATAACAATAGCAATGCTCAGTAAAGCAAACACCACGCCAGCCGCTGGCATTGGGTGGACACTTAAATATCCTGCTAAACATAGACTCGCAGGCGCTGCCATAACTGCAATTGTGGGCTGGGTTTGCTGTGGTATGGCACTGCCTCGACACAAACGGTAAATCATGAACGGTAGCAGCAGTAAGTAAAATATCACTCCCAAGTACCAAAGCCCCATAGCCAAAGGTTGCAACGCTGACATGCCGTTAAAGGTGACATCGGCAACGACAAACCCCACAGGGGGAATAAACCAACTTGGCACTAGCTGGTTAAGCTCAAAATTGCGGCCGCGAAAATACACAAAGCTGGTTAGCAACCCTAAGTGAAGTGCAATGGCGAGCAGCCAAACCACAGTTGCGATAAGATGAGAATAGGCCGAGATGCTATGAGAAATCACCATGATGGTCATGGCGCTGGTTGGTAATACACTCCCAATCACTGGATCTGCGAGATCTGCTCTTAATTGAGCTGGTTGATGAATAAACTTAAGCACTAACAGCAATAAAATAAAGCCAGCCAGAAGTGCACTTGAAGGTTTTAATACAAAGAGTGCGGGAAAGAGATTACTGATACACCAGCCTAAACTAGCCAGCCCAAGAGCAAGACCAGACATCGGGGTGGGGATATTGGCGGTGAGCTTTTTACTATAAGAATGAAGAGTAGCCATGCGTAATTTCACAACAATTGTTCGGTGAAGGGATAATACGCTTGCGCTTTAATTAAGAATATCTGAATATATTTAAATTAGTGTTCAATAATTCTTAACTTTAATGATAACCCTTAAGCAACTCAATGTATTTACGGTAATCGTGCAAGAGCGTTCGATCACGGCCGCAGCGGATAAGCTATGTTTAACTAAGGCAGCTGTTAGCATGGCACTAGCGGAGTTAGAGCGGCATCTCGAGCAATCGTTATTCGATCGTGTAAATAACCGATTAATGATAAATCCAGCTGGAGAGCTATTACTACCGCATGCGCATCAAGTGCTTGATAGGTGTCGCTTCTTAGATTCCCTATTTAAAGAAAACGAGAGGCTATATGGCGAAATTAAAATTGGTGCCAGCGATACCTTAGGCAATCATTTACTGCCTCCCATGTTAGCGGCTTTTCAGCAGCAAACCGGACACACGCAACAGCAGTTGTTTATCACCAATACGGCGAAGGTGTGCGCCATGCTTCGTGATTACGAATTAGACATTGGTTTTGTTGAAGGTCGAGTGATAGGCGAGGATTTAGACATCATGCCTTGGTTTGAAGATGAAATGTGTATCGTGAGTGCAGTGGACTTTTCGGTAACTGACTTTCAAACTCTTATGCAAAGTCAATCTCATTGGCTGTTGCGGGAGCAAGGCTCCGGCAGTCGAGAGTTTTTCTTAGCGAATATTGCTGCGCAGCTTACGTCGTGGCGAACCGCATTTGAGTTAAATTCTACCGAGGCGATTATAAATGGTGTGGCGGCAGGGCTCGGTTTAGCGTGTATCTCAAAATACTCCGCTGAACATGCCATAGCACAGCAACGAATTAAGGCGCTTTCAGGTTTAAAAGCCGAACCGAGGCAGTTTTGGCTGGTGACGCGTAAAGATAAATTTCAAAGCCCAATATTAACGCGGCTCATTGACTTTGCGACGCACTGGCGTCAAGAGCTCCGATAGAATTAGGGCCTGTCTAGCTACTCAATCTATCTTGCAGTTGGTATTAATTACACAGACGCTGAATGAACTTTCTAAAACCTCAGGTCTTATAGACAATAGCATATTAAGAGGTTAGATATGTCGTTCAGAACTATCGATTATTCTATTTCAGGCGTGTTAGCTGTGAGCTTATTACTGCTTAGCATTTCATTTTTGTTTGGCGCTGGGCCAAATACCATTTCAGACACTTTTAGCTTTTACGGGTTAACAGAGTGGGTGCCTGTTGCCACGCTTGGTATTGTATTTGGCTTTGCGTTAATGGTCGCCGCGGGTCTAGTCATTTTACAGCAATGTAAGATTGTTCCGGCAGCGTGGCCGCTAACCTTAGTCGCCATCATTAGTTTATTTACATTGTTGACATTGTTTGCTGAAAACCGCTGGATATCAGCCCATGGCGGCTTTCCCGTTATTGGTTCTGGGCAAGGGATCATCAAGTACTTTGCGTTAGTACCCATCGCACTATTTCTATACTGCCGCCATCATATCAATACGCGACCGCTCGTATGGGCAAACTATTTGCCCGTGGCATTGGTTTTAGCCTGGATCGGTGGAATGAAGTTTCTCGAACTCGAAGCTAAGGCAATCGTGCCGCTAGTGGAAACTTCACCGTTTATGTCTTGGATGTATGACTTGTTTTCCGTACAGGAAGCATCAAATATCATAGGCGCCTATGATTTATTGATGGCAGGTTTGCTCGGCATTGGCATTTGGTTTAATCAGCGAATCTTGATTGGGGTTGCAAGCCTAGGATGTCTCGCAGTATTTGTTATGACGCAAAGCTTTCTGTTTACCGCCTCGGGCGCGTTTAGCGACATGAGCTTACTTGGCGGCTTGGGACAATTTGTGATTAAAGACCTGTGGTTTATCGCCAATATTATGGTGATGGCATCTTTGACATTGGAGTCAAGCCCGCCTGAGTCTCTAGAGTCTGCAGTCGCGTAAATTTCATTGTGATGCAGCCCCGCTGCCAAAAGAGCGTGACCTAAGTTGCGCTCTTTTTATTTTTATCATATATGCCAGATGTGCCAAGTGAAGTTTTTTCTGAAAATAGTCCTGTCGGCAGTGAAAATTAAATGTGAATAAGTTAAGGTCATAAAATGTTGATATCAGTGGTCTAAGCTAGATTATCAAACGTATACAGCAAGATGCCATCAGTATTTAGTGGCAACGTGAGCAAAGATTAAAAGCTGCATGCATTGAAATGGTGTATGTATCGAAGTAGCAAGTTTAAAGAAGATAATTGTATGGAAAGACCAAATACATTAAAGCCAATCTGGCTTTCAGGTGGCGACGTAGAGAAAAAGCGCGCTGAGATCAAAGCATACTTCAACAATAGCTGGCAGCAGTACGAATCATTATTTAGCAATATCAACAATGACGACGCCTATTTTGTGAAGGCTGAGCGGTTGCGGCATCCTCTCATCTTCTATTTCGGTCATACCGCTTGTTTTTACGTTAATAAGTTGATGTTAGGGAAATACATCACTCAACGTGTTAATCCCCATATTGAATCTACCTGTGCCGTTGGGGTAGACGAAATGTCTTGGGACGACCTTGATAGCAATAATTACGATTGGCCAACAGTGCCAGAAGTGCGTGCTTATCGCCAACAAGTGAATGCGCTTATTAACGGGTTAATCGATGAGATGGATATTACCCTACCAATTACTCAGGAGAGCCTTGCGTGGGTTGTCCTAATGGGTATTGAACACGAACGTATCCATCTAGAAACCTCTTCTGTAATTATGCGGATGCTGCCGCTGGCTGACTTAACTTTACAACCCGGTTGGGAAGCGTGTGATGAGTACGGTGATGCACCTGACAACAACCTAATCTCAGTAAGCGGTTGTGATGTTCGCCTCGGTAAACCCGAGTCAAATCAAACCTACGGTTGGGATAACGAATATGGTGTACAAGACGTCAATGTGGCGCCATTCAAGGCCAGTAAATATGTGGTCTCAAACCAAGAGTTTTTAACCTTTGTCGAAGCTGGTGGCTACAAGCAGCCAGAGTTTTGGACGGCTGAAGGTCAAGCTTGGCTGGCTTCAACTAAATCAACCATGCCGCGCTTTTGGGTAAAAAAAGACACAGGCTTTTGGCAACGAAACTTAGCCGAGGAAATCCCATTACCACTCAATTGGCCAGTTGAGGTTAATTACCTTGAAGCGAAGGCTTTTTGTAATTGGAAGTCTGAGCAAAGTGAGCACTTTGTACGCTTACCAACAGAAGCTGAGTGGCAAGTGCTGCGCGACAAGCTCGATGTTGATCTGCCGACATGGAGCGAAGCGCCGGGAAACATTAACCTTGAGGTATGTGCTTCAAGCTGTCCGGTTAATCGTTTTGAAACTGAAGGACTATTCGACATCATCGGCAATGTTTGGCAATGGACGGAAAGTCCGATTGACGCATATAGCGGCTTTAAAGTGCACCCTTTATACGATGATTTCTCTACACCCACTTTTGACGGTAAACATAATCTGATCAAAGGTGGTTCTTGGATTTCTACAGGTAATGAAGCCGTGCGAGATTCTCGTTATGCCTTTAGACGGCACTTCTTCCAACATGCAGGATTTAGATACATCGAAAGTGAGAGTTCACAAGTGCCAGTGCAAAAGGTCAACTTGTGTGAAATGGATGCTGACGTTGCCAATGCGCTACATAGCCACTATGGCAAGCCTGTTATGCATTTTGGCAATCCATTACAAAGTGTTGTTTCACAGCTAATGGTGCATTATCAAGGTAATACAAATAAAGCGCTGGACTTAGGTTGCTCGGTCGGTCGTGCAAGTTTTGAATTAGCGAAACACTTTACTCAAGTAGATGGCATTGATTTTACTGCGCGCAATATTCAGCACGCGCTGGCCTTAAAAGAAGGCTCGCCGGTACGCTTTGCTACCGAGATTGAAGGTGAAATTGTGGACTTCCACGAAGTGTCTACTTCGCAATTAGGTTTTAATGAACTCAGTGAGCGTATTCATTTTTGCCAAGGGGATGGTCATAACCTTAAACCACAATTCGCAGAGTATGACTTAATCTTGTGTCATCGTGTTGTGGAATACTTATATTCACCAAAAACCTTCTTGAACCAAATTAAATCGCGCTTGAATGCAGGCGGGATCCTTGCGATAAGTTCTGCTTATCAGTGGGACAAAGCGCTAACCCAAGCACAAAACTGGTTGGGCGGTTATAAGGTCAGTGGTGAGAATGTCACAGGCCGTGATGGTTTAGAAATTTTACTCGGACGAGATTTTGAACTGTTGGCTGAAGATGAAGTAATGTCCGCCATAAGCAAAAACGCACGTAAAGTTGAACTAGAGCGATGCCAACTTACGCTATGGCGTCTTAAATAGTCGTTGATACCCATGCCAGCCAAAGTGCTGGCATGATTTCTTTAGGTTAAAGAATGGAATTATTATTACCCGATCACATTCAGTTTAGTCAAAGCTTGGCTGCGCCCATCGATATCAACTTGAGTGATTCCTGCGCTCAAGGCGTCACGCTTGGAGAACTTATTGAGCTTGGTGGCGGCAAAATGCCAGACATTGAACTGGGTTACAATCCGATTGCGGGCAGTGAAGAGCTAAAAGCGGCGATTAAAGCTTATCATCTGTCGACGACTGCATGTGTAGATCTTAATCAAATCGTGACGTTTAGCGGTGCTCAAGAAGCTATTTTCACTACGATGGCGCAATTACTAGACCCACAAGATGAGGTGGTGGTCTGCACACCAAGTTACCCATCGCTTGCAACACTCCCCAAACAGTTTGGCGCTATCGTCAAGTCGGTGGCATTGCGAGAAGAGAACAACTGGCAGTTTGATATAGAAAGACTCAAAAACGCAGTGACGACAAAAACCAAACTCATTATTGTCAATGCCCCTCATAATCCAACGGGCGCAGGCTTGACTGACAAAGAAGTTGGACAAATACAGCTCCTAGCAGAGCAGTGCGGTGCTTACATTTTAAGTGATGAAGTATCAGCACAGAACCATGGCGATGACCGCGCCGTAAGTGGGCGCTTTTCGGCTTATCCGCGGTCGATTACGTTAGGTGTATTATCCAAAAGCATGGGTTTACCTGGGATCCGAGTAGGGTGGGCAATTTGCGGTTCGAAAGCACTAGCGGATGCGCTGTTGGCTGGTAAAAGCTACTTAAGCATTTGCGGCAGTAAAGTGGATGATTTATTGGCGACGACCGCATTACTGCATAGTGACACTATCTTAGCGTGTAATTCGAAAATCATTGGAAATAATGTCCAATTGATGCGTGAATTTGTCAGTTTATACTCGCAAAAAGTGACTTGGGTTGAGCCTCGTGGAGGAGTGTTGTCATTGCTGAAGGTTAATTCAGTAAGGGATTCTGAAAAGTGGTCACGTCAATTTGCAGAAGTCTCGAACACGCTATTGTTACCCGCAAAGTTATTTCTATTGGAGAGCGAGTGCCACTTCCGTTTAGGAACGGGTAAGCGTAACTTTGCCGCTGGTTTGGCAAGACTCGAAACATATCTCTAAATTAATCCAGCATTCAAACTAAGCGTCTATGATAGGTCGTGTTATTCTTAATTAATGCAGGAAAGGAAAAACCTATGGTAAACGTTAAACATTTAATGGCTGGTTTTTTGGCCGTCATGCTTAGTGCATGTGCTTCAATGGGCGATGGTGACAAGGTTGAAAAGCAACGTGCCATCCTAGATATGAAAAACGATGTACTTACTCAGCTTTACAGCAAAAAGCCAGATACGCGTTCGCAAATTGCGGCAGCACCGGGCTATGCTGTTTTTTCTAATGCCAATATTAATCTGCTATTTGTTGCAGCTGGAACAGGTTACGGTGTCGTACACGATAATACGGTAGGAAGTAACACTTATATGAATATGGCTGAAGGTGGCGTAGGCCTTGGTCTAGGTGTAAAAGATTATCGTATTGTGATGGTATTCCATACTCCTGAAGCAATGAATAAGTTTGTTACTTCAGGCTGGACGTTTGGCGGAAATGCAGATGCTGCAGCGAAAGCCGCTAAAAAAGGTGCGTCGGTAGAAGGCGAAGCCTATTATGGCGATGTTACTGTGTACACCTTTACTGAAAGTGGTTTGGCACTGCAAGCAACAGTAAAAGGCACTAAGTTCTGGAAAGATAAAGAACTAAATTAACCTGAGCTAATAACGATTATAGAGAAAAGCCCCGCGAGTCGGGGCTTTTTGTGTATTATTCTTTGATTTCTGTAGCGTTGACATTTTTCTCAAAACGCCTATTTAACAATTGGCAGACGATAGTCAGCACAATGGCGGCGAACATAAAGCTTGAGAATGGCAAAGGTGATTCAGGAACCGCGAGTGCAAGTAAAGGGCCGACCAAAGCGCCACTACCAAATCGTAGTGTGCCTATCACCGCGGTAGCGGTACCGGTTTGATGCTCAAAGCCCAGTAATATCAGCGCATCAGCGTTGCTGGCAATGATCCCCAGACTCATCATCAAAGGTGCAATGGCAGAAGCTAGCACCCAAACTGAGACTGATTGGCTACTGAGTATCACCAGTAGTGTCGCGAAGACGATACCAATAGTAAGACCGATATTGAGCATTTTTCTGGAACCAAGCCTTGGCACTAAACGCGTGTTGGCAAAGTTACCGAGCATCAATGCAATCACATTCATGGCGAATAACACTCCAAACAGCTGCTCCGACACACCATAATACTCAAGATAGATAAACGAAACTGAGGTTAAAAAACAAAAGAATGCGAATGATGCCAGCATCGAAGAAAGAATATCGTAGCGGGCCTTTTTTTGTGTTAACACAATGCGATAGTTTTTTAAGAAAAACGATAAGCTAAGCGGTACATCAGTTTTGGTCGGAATTGCGATACAGAAAAATTGTAATGCGATGATAACCAGTACAGCATAAACCGCTAAAAACCAAAAAATGGCGTGCCAATCAAAGTACAACAAGATCAATGCACCAAGAGAGGGAGCAATTAGTGGCGCGATCATCATGATCATCGAAACATAAGACATCCCTTTGGCTGTGTGCTCTTTGTAATAATAGCGGATCACGCCAGGTACAACGACAGTCGCTGCAGCACCACAAAATGCTTGAACGACCCGTAAGAAGCAAAACATATCGATGTTATTCGTCAGCGCAAGCCCAATTGACGATGCGGTAAAGCCGACTAATCCCCAAATAGCTAACGCCTGTCTTGAGAATCTATCTGCAAGGGGGCCAAACACCATCATGCCGACAGCATAACCTGCTAAATAGCTACTAAGAGAAACCTGTACTTGCTCAAGCGGGCTATTCAAGCTGTCTGCAATCGCAAGCATCGCGGGGAGATACAAGTCGATAGCCAAAGGCGTTATCGCGACAATACTAGCCAGTAATGGTAAGAGTATTGCAGGGAGTGTTGATGACTTCATATGTTGGTATTGTTACCTTGTTAATGTTAAGCAGAATAAATACACCAATCAGAGACGCTTTATTATGGAGATGGAACTCGGTGCACTGGAGTAGAGCAACGAAAAGACGGCGTTCTGATCAGCAGAAGTTCATGAAAAATTTTTTATATTGTACTAAGTTAGTCTCGTTAAGTGACGAAATTGCGGTAAACTTAGAGAAACTTAAGTTGTAAAAAAGAAAAGGAACAAGTTATGAAAAAACTGGTTCTCGCGATAGCCGTGGCGGCAACGCTTGCTGGTTGTAAAACATCGCCTACCGGACGCACTCAGTTAGCACTCTATTCAGAGCAGCAAATGGACCAAATGGGTGTTGCGAGCTTTGAACAAATGAAGCAAGAGCAAAAAGTCGATACTGATGCCAAAACCAATCGCTACGTTAAGTGTATTGCAAATGCCTTAATAGCACAACTCCCTGCAAACTACGCAAACCAGCAATGGGAAGTTGTGGTATTTGAAGATGATTCTGCCAATGCATTTGCGCTACCTGGTGGTAAAATTGGGGTTCATACGGGGATTCTCAAAGTTGCAGAAAACCAAGATCAACTTGCGGCAGTGATGGGCCATGAAGTAGGGCACGTTATTGCTGAACACGCTAATGAGCGCGTATCGCAAAACAGTGTGTTGCAGTTTGGCCTGCAAGCAGGTGCGGCGGTGCTTGAAATGAATAATGTCGAATATCGCAATGCCATTATGCAGGGATTAGGTCTTGGTGCGCAGTACGGCGTTGCGCTGCCATTTAGCCGCTCTCATGAAAGCGAAGCGGATGTTATCGGCTTAGATCTAATGGCTAAGGCGGGCTTTAATCCTGAAGGCTCTGTTGCACTTTGGCAAAATATGGCGAAAATGAGCGAACAGCGTCCACCAGAATTTATGTCGACGCACCCTGCGCCAGAAAACCGAATTAAGCAATTACAAGCCAACATGACAACAGCCCAAACAACCGCTAACAAAGCGCGTGCGGGTGGATTTACACCAAGCTGTAAACGCTAATTTCTCAAAACACCAATTACACTTAAGTTAAGTGTAATTGGTGTTTCCTTCTGTCTCACACATCAGCATAAATAGCCGTAATTCTAGCTCAAGTTGATGATAGTTGGGCTCCATGTGCTGACAAAGCTTGTAAAACGCTTTGTTATGGTCTTTCTCTTTAAAGTGCGCTAGCTCGTGTACAACCAATGCTCGTAACACCGCCTCGGGAGCGTGTTTTAACTGCGCTGCGATGTGTATTTGGTGCGACGTTTTTTGTTTTTGCCCGTGCCGTGTGGTTTTGAACGTATGTGTTCCTAACGCATTCAATACCATATTGTTGCGCTTCTCAAACTTGGCCTGCGATACCCGTGGGGTATTTTTTAAGTACTGTTGTCTTAATCCTTCTACATATTCGTAAAGTAGCTTATCGCTTTTTATCTGATGCGGTTCAGGATAGCGGCTTTTGAAAAAAGCACTGAGTCGCTTGCTCTCTATTAATTGAGTGACTTGAGTCTGGACTTGCTCGGAGTAGTTTAAAAAATAGGGATGGGACATTAAAACAGCGCCTCTTGCTTTGCTTCTTTTTCAGCGGGGAATGGATTGCTTACTTGATGATGTACCTCTAAATCAGCAATAAATTGTCTTGCTAAAAATGGCGCATCAAAATTGTCTGCGGTATGGAAAAACACATAAGGTGATTTACCTTCACTGAGCCATTGATTGAGTTTAGTTAACCAAGGCTGGTAAAAGTCTCTATTAGACTCCAGCTGAGAGCAACCAACAAATCGCAGAATTGGGCTGTCTCCTGTGGCAATAGCATGTACAGGTAATCGCGGCTTTTTTTGTTGTGCATCTACTATCGCAGGGGTACTGGCAGGCTCGCTAAAGAGTGCGCGAGTATCCATCACGATGCGATTGTAGTTATTTTCGATTAAATATTGGTTGTATCTGCGCTCAGCATCACCTTTACGATAAAAGTCCCAATGTCGTACTTCAACACCAACAGTTAGTGATTTGGGCAACCAAGATAAAAATTGTCGCATTTTATTTATATGTTCAGGCGCAAACTGCGCAGGTAATTGCAGCATTAACACGCCCAATTTAGGGAACAACGGTGCCATGTTTTTACACCAAGTCAATAATTCATCTTGGCAATGGCTAAGTGCCATTTCATGACTAAAGCGCTTAGGAATTTTAAACGTAAAGCGAAAGTCATCGGGCACTTGTTCTAGCCATTTTAATACGGTCTGCGGATTTGGATCGGCATAAAAAGTCGTATTACCTTCAACGCTATTAAAAATTTGGCCATACTCTTTGAGCATATTTGTGGCGCTACAATGGCTGGAAAATACTCGACCTTTCCAGTGTGCGCTACTCCATTGTGGGCAACCCAGATACAACATAGTGATCAAAACAACGATTAAATGTGTGAATAGTGTATCAGATCCTTAGATTGAGGATGACAATGCAGCGTATTTTTATATAATTGGCGGTTATTGAAAATGAGTCTTAGCGACTGGCTTACCAATACTGTGAATTCATATTGTGTGGTGAGAAGTGATTAGTCGTAAGAGCAAATTGGACTGACAGGAATTTTATGCGCTCTATATACTGCGGAAAACTAAATAAGAGCCATG
Source organism: Pseudoalteromonas sp. S2755 (assembly GCF_005886535.1). Taxonomy (GTDB): domain Bacteria; phylum Pseudomonadota; class Gammaproteobacteria; order Enterobacterales; family Alteromonadaceae; genus Pseudoalteromonas. Next base: position 4,317 of record NZ_PNDS01000192.1, on the reverse strand, counting down.
TAGATCAGGAAGTTGAACTATGTGGTTGGATCAATAAACGTCGTGACCTTGGCGGCCTAATCTTTGTCGATTTAAGAGATAGAGAAGGGCTTGTGCAAGTGGTATTCGATCCTGAAGTGGAAGGCTTAATGGATAAAGCGAATACGTTGCGCCAAGAGTTCTGTGTTCAGATCAAAGGTGTTGTCCGTGCGCGTCCTGAAAGCCAAGTTAACAAAGACATGGCAACCGGTGAAGTTGAGATCTTAGGCACTGGCTTAACCATTATCAACCGTTCAGAACCATTACCGCTTGACTTCAATCAGCAAAACTCTGAAGAGCGTCGTCTTAAGTACCGTTATTTAGACCTACGCCGTCTAGAAATGAGCGATCGCATTAAGATGCGTGCTAAAGCGAGTAGCTTTGTGCGTCGTTTCTTGGATGAAAATGCATTCTTAGACATTGAAACGCCAGTACTAACGAAAGCGACACCTGAAGGTGCACGCGACTATCTAGTACCAAGTCGTGTTCACAAAGGCAGTTTCTATGCGCTACCGCAGTCGCCGCAACTATTTAAGCAGCTACTAATGATGTCTGGTTTTGACCGCTACTATCAAATCGTAAAATGTTTCCGTGATGAAGACTTACGTGCCGATCGTCAGCCAGAGTTCACTCAGATAGATATCGAAACGTCATTTATGAGCTCAGATCAAGTTCGTGGCGTGACAGAAAAAATGATCCGCGAAATGTGGCAGTCTTTCCTAGACGTTGATTTGGGTGAGTTCCCAGTGATGCCGTACAGCGAAGCGATGAGCAAATATGGTTCGGACAAACCAGACCTACGTAACCCGCTTGAGCTTATCGACGTTGCAGACATCGTAAAAGACGTTGAATTTAAAGTACTGAGCGGCCCTGCGAACGACGAAAAAGGTCGTGTTGCAGTACTGTCAGTGCCTGGTGGCGCACAACTTTCACGTAAGCAAATCGATGAATACACTAAGTTTGTAGGTATTTATGGTGCGAAAGGCCTGGCATGGATGAAAGTAAACGACCGTGATGCTGGTATCGAAGGCGTACAGTCGCCAATTGCTAAGTTCTTGAACGAAGAAGTGATCAATGCACTGCTTGAGCGCACAGGCGCAAACACAGGTGACATTATTCTATTCGGTGCAGACAAGCGCAATACCGTAAATGAAGCGATGGGCGCGCTACGTCTGAAGATTGGTCTTGATTTAGAAATTACTGATCTTAATAAGTGGGCACCACTTTGGGTAGTTGACTTCCCGATGTTCGAAGAAGACGACGAAGGCAACCTACACGCGGTACACCACCCGTTTACTGCACCTAAGGGCGTAAGTGCTTCGGAACTTGAAGCAAACCCAGCAGGTACACTTTCTGATGCATACGATATGGTACTTAACGGCTACGAAGTAGGTGGCGGTTCGGTTCGTATTCACAACAACGAAATGCAGCAGGCAGCGTTCAGGATCCTTGGCATTGAAGAGTCTGAGCAGCAAGAGAAGTTTGGTTTCTTACTCGATGCTCTGAAGTATGGCACGCCTCCACACGCAGGTTTGGCATTCGGTCTTGACCGTTTGGTGATGCTACTGTGTGGCACTGACAACATCCGTGACGTTATTGCGTTCCCGAAAACAACGCAAGCGTCGTGCTTGATGACGGATGCACCAAGCCCTGCAAATCCAGATGCGCTAAAAGAGCTTGCTATCTCAATAGAAAAGCAGTTAGTAGAGCAAGGTGAGGGCGAGTAAGTTCGTCAACCTGATATAAAAGAGGCGGCTTAGGTCGCCTTTTTTGATCTTATGTACTAGCTTATAACTGGTAATCTATACAGTATTTTGGCATTATAACCAAAAAATCAAGAGACGATGCGTTTGGCTGTCATTTTAGGAATTGATCCGGGGTCAAGATTTACAGGCTATGGTGTGATTGCTCACCAGGGGGCAAAGTTCCAATATTTAGGGAGCGGTTGCATTAAAGTTGGTGAACATGACTTTCCCACTCGATTAAAAATGATCTATCAAGGGATCACACAGCTCATAGAGCAGTTTTCACCAAGCGACTTTGCGATTGAGCAAGTGTTTGTTGCGCATAATCCAAGTTCAGCCTTAAAACTTGGTCAAGCGCGAGGTGCGGCCATTGTTGCGGCGACCATGCAGTCAGTGGTCGTGAGTGAATATTCGGCAAGACAAGTTAAACAAGCCGTTGCGGGTACCGGTGGTGCAGACAAAGCCCAAGTACAGGAAATGGTAAAGCGCATATTAAAATTGCCTGGCACACCCCAAGCTGACGCAGCAGATGCGTTGGCTGTGGCGATTTGTCACGCGCACTCAAGGCAAAACTTAATAAAAATGGCAGGCGCAGCGCGTAAAACCGTAAGAGGAAGGTTGAGATAACCATGATAGGAAAATTAAGCGGAACACTGTTAGAAAAGCAGCCACCAGAGATATTAATTGATGTTGCAGGTGTAGGTTATGAAGTACAAATGCCTATGACTTGTTTTTATGAATTACCAAGCGTGGGCGAGCCGGTTTCAGTATTTACCCACTTTGTGGTGCGTGAAGATGCGCAGTTACTGTTTGGTTTTAATACCAAGATCGCACGTGCATTGTTTAGAACGTTAATTAAAGCAAACGGAGTCGGTCCTAAGCTCGGTCTTGCAATTTTGTCGGGTATGTCTGCAGAGCAATTTGTTAGCTGCGTGAATCATGGCGATGCAACTACTTTGGTTAAGATCCCTGGAGTTGGTAAAAAAACCGCTGAGCGTTTAGTACTTGAAATGAAAGATAAGTTAAAAGACTTTGGCAATGACTTACTCACACCGTTTAGCGATGCCGCTGTACTTGCGCCGCAAGAGCATCCGACGGTAAGTGATACCCCAGCAGATGAAGCGATTGCAGCCTTAATGGCATTAGGGTATAAACAAGTTCAAGCACAAAAAGCGGTAAAAGCCGTAAACAGAGAAGGCATGACGACCGAGAGTATCATTAAAGATGCTCTTAAATCGATGATGTAACTATGATTGAAGCAGATAGATTAATTGAACCTGAGATCCAAGGTAATGAAGATTTAGTTGACAGGGCGATTAGACCTAAACTACTGAACGATTATACCGGTCAGCCGCATGTTAAAAAGCAAATGGAAATCTTTATTGCGGCGGCGCGTTCAAGGCAAGAAGCCTTAGACCACTTGCTGATTTTTGGTCCCCCTGGTTTAGGTAAAACTACGCTTGCGAACATTGTTGCAAACGAGCTTGAGGTGAATATTAAAACCACTTCGGGACCTGTGCTTGAAAAAGCGGGAGATTTGGCCGCATTGCTCACTAACCTTGAAGAAGGGGATGTGTTATTTATTGACGAGATCCATCGTTTAAGTCCTCAGGTGGAAGAAATTCTCTATCCTGCAATGGAAGACTACCAATTGGATATCATGATAGGCGAAGGTCCTGCTGCACGTTCAATTAAACTGGATTTACCGCCTTTTACTTTGGTTGGCGCAACGACACGTGCCGGTTCGTTAACCTCACCATTGAGAGACCGTTTTGGTATTGTGCAGCGCTTGGAGTTTTACTCGATTGCGGACTTGTCTGCGATTGTTACTCGCTCAGCGTATCACTTAAACTTGGAGATCAGCGAGTCGGGCGCAACTGAAGTAGCGCGTCGAGCGCGCGGTACACCACGAATAGCAAATCGTTTACTACGCAGGGTAAGAGACTTTGCTGAAGTGAAGGGTGATGGTTCTATCACTGAAGAGATTGCGCACTTAGCGCTGGATATGGTCGATGTTGATAAATGTGGCTTCGATTATATGGACCGCAAATATCTGCTAGCAATCATTGAAAAGTTTACCGGTGGCCCGGTTGGTCTGGATAACCTTGCTGCGGCAATTGGAGAAGAAAAAGAAACCATCGAAGATGTGATAGAGCCATTTTTGATCCAACAAGGTTTTATTCAACGCACGCCAAGAGGACGTATTGTCTCTGACAAAGCCTATATGCATTTTGAGCTAAGCAAGCCAGAATGATCTAAGTTGGGTAATAAACACCTTTATTCTTCATAATAGCCGAGTATTAACTCGGCTATTTCATTTCTACACTCACTTATTGCAAATCGCGTTTGCACAAATCCATTATTTTGTGTCAGCTAAATTCAAGCAAGATTCATTACTGCTGAAGTAATTTACCTGAGCTTCGGATAATTAATGCCTTTCTAGCAGCCAGTTTTAGCGCTAACTGCGTTGAATTCACTTCCAATAGCCAGCTATTGGTGCGTAAATTCGCCTTGCCTACAAGGATGTAGGTACCTGGGCGGTAGCAGGACGCGA
>NZ_PNDS01000191.1 GCF_005886535.1 Pseudoalteromonas sp. S2755 | reverse complement strand
GGTGTAGAGCGTTCACTAGAGATGGTGGTGGGTATATTGGGGATATTAAAAGCAGGGGGGGCGTATGTGCCGCTAGATCCGAGCTATCCTCAATCGCGCTTAGCATACATGATGGACGATGCAGCCTTCAATGTTGTACTGACGCAGAGTAAGAGCTGGGATGTCGTAAAGAACTTTAATGTGCCGACTATTAACCTTGATGATTTAACTCAGTTTGAACCGTACAGTGTAAGCTGCGTTGATAAGTCAGAGCTAGGGTTACGATCAAAACACCTTGCTTATGTTATTTATACCTCTGGCTCAACAGGCAAACCAAAAGGGGTTATGGTTGAGCATCAAGCACTATATAATCGTATCCACTGGATGCATAATAAATACGGTATGAATTGCAGTGATAAAGTACTGCAAAAAACGCCTTATAGTTTTGATGTTTCTGTATGGGAGTTTGTATGGACGCTTGCCTACGGTGCGCAGCTAGTTGTAGCTCGCCCTGAAGGACACAAAGAACCTGAATACCTATGCCAACTTATTCAAGAGCATAGTATAACTAAAATGCACTTTGTCCCATCAATGCTAGGATTGATCTTGGAACACGAGCAATTTACGAACTGTCGCAGCTTAGAACAAGTTTTTTGTAGTGGTGAAGCATTACAGCAAAGCCATGTGGAAGAGTTCAGAAAAGCACTCCCTTACTCTGAACTGCATAATTTATATGGTCCAACGGAAGCCGCTATTGATGTCAGCTATTGGGACTGTGCTGGTGACATTAGTCGTGGAGTGCCTATTGGTAGGGCAATTGATAATATCCAGCTGCTCATTCTTGACCCTTATCTTAACTTGGTACCAGAAGGAGCTGTGGGGGAGTTGCATATTGGCGGAGATGGTCTTGCTCGCGGTTATTTAAATAGAGAAGAGTTAACCGCTGAACGTTTCATTGCTAATCCTTTTTATGATAGAAGCCAAGCGGCAAGCTCTCAAAAGCTTTATAAAACAGGAGACTTAGCGCGTATAAGAAAAGATGGTGAAATTGAATATCAAGGGAGAATAGATCATCAAATAAAAATTCGTGGATTGCGTATAGAGTTGGGCGAGATTGAGCATCAATTGAGTGGTTTAGAATGTGTTGACTCATCTTTGGTTGTAGCGCAAGAGATTGCGGGTTCGACCCAGTTAGTAAGTTATATCAAGCCATCAATTGAAGGTCATGGGCTTGACCACTCTGTGCTAAATGACAAAGTGAAAACAGGGCTCAGTGTGGAGCTACCTGAACATATGATCCCCAGTTTAGTAGTGGTTGTAGATGAGTGGCCATTAACAGCGAATGGTAAGGTCGATCGGAAGGCTTTACCTACTCCAGATAGTAGTTCAATGCATGTGGAGTATGTTGCCGCAACTACAGATGTTGAAATTCTAGTTGTTGATATTGTTGCGAACCTTCTGCAATTGGAAACCTGTAGTGTTAGCTTGAAAGCCAGCTTCTTTGAGCTAGGTGGACATTCTTTAATGGCTATAAGGCTGCTTGCTGAGCTTAAAGCGAATGGTTATACAAACATAGAGCTGAAGAATCTGTATGATATTTCTAGTATCGCAGAGTTGTGTTTATTATGTGAGCAGATTGATAAAGAAAAGTCTTTAGTTCAAGAGCTTATGGATTCTGAAGATACCTTGGAGTACGAATTTTAATCAGCTTTTCCGTAGAGTTAGGTGCGCTTTGATTAGTGGAAGCGCATCTAATCTTTCTAGTGCTTTGAATTTGAAGCTTATAATTCCAGTTTTAAGTCGAAAGCGAATTTGTTTTTGAAAGGGTTGCAAGTCACGATGTGATGACGTATCTTACCATTTGCTAAAACTGTTTACTAAAGTATCAATTTAATCCTGAAAGTTTCATAAGTATCTCACGCGTGAGTTGTTTATATGCTTTGAGAGCGCATGTCGCTATTGAGATCTTGCTCAATGATGTGGTTACAAAATTGAAATTATGGTGTTTACATAACAAATAAAGCATAAAAGGGAACATCATTTAATTTTATTGAGGATGCGCTTGCTGAAGGTAAAGTGCAGCAATAGATGGTAGCTTGTGCATCGGTCTACAGGGCAATAATAAGTTTTAGATCTTAGTTTAGGTGTGAATTGAGAATTGTGAGCTATCTGAAGTGTTAAGAGAGTCGGTTTCACTGTGACTGTACCATTGAGCTATGATCGTTATGTAGTTGAATGTTTCAGGTCTGTCTGAAATTCTTATGGTTGCAGTTTGTTTCGTTTAAACATGCTCATTTGTTGAATGAACATGAAGTTTGCAATTGAACTGCTATAAATGAGTAATTGTAAATTAGTTAACCTGAGATCTGGTTAAGAAATATTCTAACTTGTTGTTTTTAAATTTTGTCTTAATTTGCACCTTTGTTTAGCTAGGGGACTTTATAGGCAGCAAGGTAGGTTTACACACCAATAGCTGACTATTGGAAGCGAGTTCAACGCATTTTGCGCTAAAACTGGTTGTTAGTAAGACATTAATTATCTGCAAATCAGGTTAGTTACTATCAGACTTTATCCACGAGGTGGAAGTAGGGCCAATTGTCTTGGCGTGAGTTGTTCTATTTTAAGTTTTGATGTTCTGCCAGCGGCATTTGGTGGAATGAATAATAAAAATTAAGGTAATGAGAAATAATATGAATGATCTCTATAACAAGCTGATCTCTGAGGGAACATTGGTTTTCATTGAGAATGGAAAGCTGAAGGCAAAGTCTTCAAAGGCGCGCTTAGATCAAGAAACTGTTCAACTGATTAAAAACAATAAAGATGCTTTGCTGGAATTTTTACAGCAAAAGTCGACAGAGGCTTCAGTCAACAAGATCAGCAAGAGAGATTCTAAAAGCGAAGAGTTATTGTCAGCTTGCTCTTTTGCGCAGAGACGGTTGTGGTTTATAGACCAACTA
>NZ_PNDS01000190.1 GCF_005886535.1 Pseudoalteromonas sp. S2755 | reverse complement strand
AAGGTACCTATATCCATATAGGCAAGGCAAAAATTTTGCTATTTAGTTGTTCTAAATGAGAAATTTTTAACGAAGCTAATATGCTATTTCACCCTTCAAATTGATTAGAGAATTAATTCAATTGGTATTAGTACCCCACCGCAGCGCTATCTGCGCGTCTTGGATCTGAGGAGCCAAATAGACCTTGATCGGTAAGCATGATTGACTGAGTTGAACCCATTGCATTCTGCTCTGAAAGTGTGTGTCCTTTGTTTTCTAATAGACGTCGAGTATCCACATTTAAGCTACGTTCAATACGAATTTCATCTGGTAACCATTGGTGGTGAATACGCGGAGCCACGGTTGCTTCAGCGATGTTCAAGCCATGATCAATAACATTCATAATAATTTGTAGCGTGGTGGTGATAATACGCGAGCCACCCGGGCTACCCGTTACCAAAAAGGGTTTACCCTCTTTCATTACAATCGTAGGTGTCATCGAACTTAAAGGGCGCTTCTTTCCTTCAACGGCGTTAGCTTCTCCACCAACCAAGCCAAAACCGTTTGGTGTGCCGGGCTTTGCCGAGAAATCATCCATTTCGTTGTTAAGTAAAATGCCTGTGCCAGCCGCGACAATACCTGAGCCGTAGCTAAAGTTGAGCGTATAAGTGTTACTCACTGCATTGCCCCACTTATCTACCACAGAATAATGTGTGGTTTGATTACTCTCATAAGGTAATAATTTACCGGGCTTAATCTCGCGACTTGGCGTCGCTTTGCCTGCATTTATTTGTTTACTACGCTGCTTTGCATATTGCTTATCCACCAATGCTTTAACGGGTACGTCGTAGAAATCGGGGTCGCCCAAATATTCACTGCGGTCAGCATACGCACGCTTCATGACCTCAGCCATTAAATGGACGGTAGCGGCACTATTATGTCCAAGCTCACCAATAGGATATTGCTCCAGCATGTTCAGCATCTCTATGATATGCACACCACCAGATGAAGGAGGTGGCATAGAAACGATGTCGTAGCCGCGGTATGTGCCTTTTACCGGCTCACGCTCTACCGCTTTATAGCCTTTTAAGTCATCCAGCGACATAATGCCACCAGCTGCTTCTACCGCAGCAACAATTTTCTTTGCTGTCTCGCCCTGATAAAAGCCCGCGCTGCCTTTTTCAGCGATCAGCGCTAAAGAGTGGGCAAGATCTGCTTGCACCAGCCATTCATTTGGCTTGTAGCTGCTACCATCTTTTTTATAAAACACGGCCTTAGACGCCGGCACACTCAGCATTCGTTCTTTAATGTAACTATGAGAAAGCGAATTGGCTAAATCAGAGGTCACTTTAATGCCATCACGCGCCAATTTTATTGCAGGCTGAATAACTTGGCTAAGTGTCATGGTGCCATATTTTTCGAGTGCTAACTCCATCCCCATAACCGTTCCGGGAACGCCCACGGCAAGGCCGTGTTGAAGGCTTAGCTTTGGGTTTACCTCGCCGTTTTCATCAATAAAGATATCTTTGTGTGCACGACTCGGCGCCATTTCGCGATAATCAATCGCAATGGTTTTATTCTCTTTTGCCAGATGCACTAGCATAAAGCCACCGCCACCGATATTTCCGGCTCTTGGCAAGGTCACGGCAAGACTAAAACCTACTGCGACAGCCGCATCAACAGCATTGCCACCTTGCTTTAAAACCTCTACACCAATTTGACTAGCAAGTGCCTCTTGGCTAGATACCATGCCGTGTTCAGCCCATATTGGCTGTGCTGTGGCTTTAGAACTAAATATTGGTGACTCGTCAGCTTGCACCGTGTTACCAGACGCTACACCCACGCACAAGGAAACAGAGCAAGACCACACCAAGGCTGTTAATTTACGCATCTTCATCCCGTTTTTTAATTATTCTCATATTGCAGTGTTGCATGAATAAAAAGACCAAACAATATCGATGCGTTGGAGTGAATAATCAAAATAGTCCTAAAACGATTACAGCTGCTTTAACTGTATTAAAACACTAATCCTAGTTCACGTAACTCGCGCTCAGCTTGCGCCGCATTAAAGAACTGAATGCCATGCAATCCGACCTGCTTTGCACCTTCAACATTCGCTAAGACATCATCAAGAAAAACACAGTCATCTGCCGCTAGTTGGTAGCGCTCCAGTAAGTGAGTAAAAATAGCTTTGCCGGGCTTCATGCAGCCAAGCTCAGCAGAAATAATTTCTCCGTCAAAGTGTTGCCAGAAAGTATGACGCGCTTTTAGGTGGCTCACAATCTCGTGCACATTATCGGTTAAGGCATATGCACTATATCCAGCTGCCTTTAGGCGCTGCATCAGTGAAAGCGTGCCATAAAGTGGGATCAGTGATTCTTTGATATAAAAGAACAGTTCGTCAGCTTGCTCAGAGGTTAAGTGATAGGTTCGTATAAAAGCGTGCTTGGTGTCTGCTTCTGTCAGTTCGCCTCGGTTAATCGCAAACCAAATCTCACTGTGGAACAGCTGCTTAGCTAGACCCTCAACGTCACATTGGTTGCCAAAGGTAAGCCGAACTATCTCCTCTGGTGACCACCTCACAAATACGTTACCGACGTCAAAAATTACGTGTTTAATATTGCCAATTGCCATCCTTGAACCTCTTTAGTTAGTTTGAATATGAGCGTTTATTATGCATATCTTTATCACTTACGCACGACTAATTTGGTAGACTCCAATGAAATAAACTCAATTCTGCATTTGTTGTAAATACTCGCTAAAAAAGGCCAGAAATGCTTTGACTTGGCGAGGTTGAAACTGCCTAGATGGATAAATCGCTTGCAACGCGACTTTGTCTGAGTCCGTTGGACTAAATCCCAATGTTTGAGTTGGCAACAACTCCTCCAATCGCCCCGCTTTAATATCTTTGTGAACATCCAGCCATGACTTGATGGTGATCCCAAGTCCTTGAATAGCCCAGTTTCGTAGGACTTCACCATCTGAACTCACTAAACAGGTAGGCACGGTTTCAATGATGGTTGCTTGCGTGTCTCTATCGAGAAAATACCAATCGTTTAGCGCCTGTCCCGCTCTTTCCAGCACTAAACAACGATGTTGCTGTAATGCTTGATAGCAATCTGGCGTACCATACTGTTCGAGATAGTTTGGAGCGGCCACCAGCATTCTGCGGTTGTTTAACAAAGGCCTAGATATCAAACTGCTATCATTTAAATTACCATAGCGAATGGCGATATCAGTGCCAGACTCAACTAATTTAACTAAGCCCTCCCCTAAGCTCAAGTTAACCACCACCTGTGGATGCTGCGTGGCAAACTCCGCAACGGCGGGAACCACGTACTGACGGCCAAAGTCTGAGCTTGCCGCAATTTTGAGTGTGCCTCTCAAATCGGGATCGGCATCTTGCAATAACGCCTCCGCGGCCGCGACCTCCTCAATAACTCGCACGCAGCCTTGGTAAAACCGCTCTCCCGCTTCTGTTAGTTTGATACTTCTGGTGTTTCGAGTCAGTAAACGGGTTTTATAGTGCGCTTCGAGTGCATTGATCCGAGCTGTCATGCTCGCAGGAGAAAGCCCTAATACTCGCCCTGCCGCAGCTAAGCCATCAGAGCGCACCACTTGAACAAAAAGCGCCATATCGTCTGCTTTGCTTTTCATTATTCACCTTTTATGAAAAGTAATTTTATATAAAAGCCAATTATCAAATATTAATAAACAAATAGACTGTTCTCAACGCATAAATCGCTAACCCAATGGAGGTAACACACCATGCAGTTAGATCACTTTTTGTTTAGGGCCCATGACATGGCAAAGATGGCAACCTTTTTTGAGCAGGTGCTTAGGCTTAAAGAAGGCTTACGTCCACCTTTTCCATTTCCAGGAAAGTGGTTCTATGGCGACCAACAGCAACCTTTCATTCATCTGGTTGAACAATCACCACATACCCAAGCACAGACTGAATACCTCGGTTCTGCGCAAACCGCAAGCATGGGTACTAGCAACATAGATCACATTGCATTTCGTGGTGACGATTACCCCGGGTTAATCACCCGATTAGAGCGTTTTGGCGTTCGCTACGAGGAACGAGATGTCCCTATTAGCAATGAGCACCAAGTTTTTATCTTTGCACCTGAATCTCTAAAAATTGAAGTGCTATTTCCACGCCACATCAACTCACTAATCCAATAATTAGGAGAATACTATGTCTGATCCATTGTTATTTACGCAGAAAAAACTCGGTAATTTAATTTTACCAAACCGCATTTTGATGGCGCCAATGACTCGCTCTCGAACAACACAACCGGGAGATATTCCAAACCAGTTGATGGCAAAGTACTACGCTCAACGCGCTTCGGCAGGGCTTATCATTAGTGAAGCCACGCAAATCTCTTGTCAGGGCAAAGGATATTCATTTACTCCCGGAATTTATACTGCTTCGCAAGTTGCAGGATGGAAAGAAATCACCCATGCAGTCCATCAAAAAGGTGGCCGTATTTTCTGTCAACTTTGGCATGTCGGCCGTATGTCTCACTCCACTTTTCATGAAGATGGCCAGCCCGTCGCCCCCTCAGCACTCGCGCCCGACGCACAAGTGTGGGTGGTCAATGAAAAAGGAGTGGGTGAAATGGTCGATTGCCCAACACCACGCGCACTGGCAACCCAAGAAATACAGAGCATAGTCGAAGATTATGTCCATGCGGCTGAAAATGCCATGATGGCGGGGTTTAATGGCGTCGAGATCCACGCTGGTAATGGCTACTTAATCGACCAGTTTTTACGCCGCAGCTCTAATCAACGCCATGATCAATATGGTGGCTCGAAGGAAAACCGAATTCGCTTTGCGGTTGAAGTTATCACCGCGATTAGCCAAGCAATTGGGCCTGAAAAAGTAGGGATCCGATTAGCGCCTTTTATTACTCAACGTGGCATGCAAGACGAAGAGGCCATTGATACTATTTTGCTCGCCGCGGAGCACTTTAACCGCTTAGGCATTGCCTATGTGCATTTAGCCGAAGCGGACTGGGATGATGCGCCGGTCGTGACGGAGAGCTTTAGGCAAGCACTAAGAAGAAAATTCCACGGCGCCATTATTGTGGCGGGAAATTACGAGCCAGAGCAAGCCGAAGCCCTTATTGAACAAGGCCTAGTCGACTTTGTGGCTTTTGGTCGCAAATTTATCTCCAACCCAGATCTCGTATACCGTCTGACTCATCAATTACCTTTGAGTCCAATCAACCCTGATGCGCCTTTGTTTGGTGGTAGCGAGCAGGGCTACACCGACTATGCAGATTTTCAACAATTAAGAGCAAAAGGTGCAATATGAAACCATTATTACTGAATTTTTCCCTAGCCTCCATGGCATTACTTGGTGCAACCAATGCAATTTCAGCACCTGAGTTTACATTAGAAAGCCCAGATCTTGTTGCCGAAAAATCTATTCGGCCATTTCAATACTGGGATCAATTTGGCTGCGAGGGTAACAGCACACGACCAACCTTAGTTTGGTCAAATGCACCTAAACAAACCAAGAGCTTTGCGGTGACGTTTTACGATCAAGACGCGCCAACCGGCAGCGGATTTTGGCACTGGCAAGTCTATAATCTGCCCAAAGACACAACTAGGCTTGCAGAAACTTTACCAAGCCAAGCCGTTGAAGGTAATACGGATTTAGGAAATCCAGGGTACTTTGGCCCGTGCCCGCCTATTGGTCGCAAACATAAATACACCTTTACCGTGCATGCACTAGATGTAGACACACTCCCCGTGCCAACTGGTGCAACGGCACCACTTACTGGATTTTTTATCCACCAGCATAGCTTAGCGCAGGCAACACTTTCTGTGTATGCCGGCCCAAGAGCCGCAGGAGAATAACCATGCGCACCACGTTGACCACAAGTATTCGAGCACTACTAACGGCAATCGCCCTGCTTACAGGCGCAGCCCACGGCGTCGAAGTAGAATCTGGTCATTACTGGCCTGATGATGCTCAATTGGTGATCTCTATCTCCATGCAGTTTGAAGCAACCGCGCAAGACCCAAGCGATCCTGGGCCATTTCCTCAGCAAGAAGCGGGCTACCCCGACACCATCGCTCCTACTTGGTATCAGTATGGTATGAATGAAGGGATCCCAAGATTGCTCAAGCTTTGGGACAAGCATAACATCAAAGTGACGTCCCACATGGTAGGAAAAGCTGCTGAGCTTAACCCTAAACTTGCCAAAATGGTGGCAGAAAAAGGGCATGAAATTTCAGGCCATGGACAAAGCTGGACACCACAATATTCAATGACCCTCGAAGAAGAACGGGCGTCTTATATTCACAGTGCAAACGTGCTTGAAAAGATCACGGGACAAAGACCAAAAGGCTTTAATGCATTTTGGATGCGCCACTCTGAGCAAACATTAACTATTTTGCAGTCCCTTGGATTTATCTATCATATAGATGACCTATCTCGGGATGAGCCTTCGTTTACCCCGGTCAATGGCAAACCCTTCGTGGTGGTGCCTTATACCTTTAGAAATAACGATATCGTGCGCTATGGCGGCAGTTCCGCAATGACAGCAAAAGCCTATTTGCAAGAGTTAAAGGACGAGTTTGATGTGCTTTATGAAGAAGGAAAATCCCAGCGCCGGATGATGTCTATCAGTGCACACGACAGGCTCGCAGGCAGTCCGGCTCGCGTAAAAGCACTTGACGACTTTATTCGCTACGCGAAATCGCATCCAAAGGTTAAGTTTATGCGCAAGATAGACATAGCCAAATGGACTCTAAAGCAACAAGACGTACCAACCAACCCAGAACGTGTGTTTTAGGGGTGCTAGGTAATGATTAAACATGCTTTAATTTTAGCGCTAAGTGTCAGTGCGACACTAGCATTAGCGGCACCCAATAAGGAGTTACCCGTAGCAAAGGTTGCGCAAATTTGTGACTCAGCACAATGTCAAACGGCCGCGAATGCCGCATTGCAATACGCTGCTTTTTGGCACAGTGGAGACACTAAGTTTGCGAGACAGGCACTAAGTAACGCATTTACTGATATGACATTACCAAGAGATAGAAAGCAAGGCTTGAAAGGCGTGCTAGAAGCCTCATCAGGATTTCGTCGCGCAGTGCCAGACCTGAAAGCAGAAGTCGAACACTTACTAGTCAGTGGTTCATTTGTCACGGTACGACTACGTTTCTTTGGGCACTTCAGCGGCCAATTTGGTGAGCACCAAGGAGCAGGTCAAGCCATTGATTTCCGAGCTGTCGATGTTTACTACGTTGATGGTGAGAAAATCACTAAAAATTGGCATCTAGAAGACTACCATACGCTCTTTGAACAAATGCAGATTAGCGAATAAAAAATTATTGTCATAATACCGAGGCTCCGACTTGGAGCCTATTTAACAACACGCTTGTATTCTACATTCCTTTAAATCAATTGATTATATACAGTTTTTATCAACAATCTGTTCTAATACGGTCACTAAATTAGGTATTAGCAAAAGTAGATTTATCGCAGTGCAATCAATAAACCAACTTTCTCAACAGTTCATTTCCCTGTGTAAAGATAAACGTAAACTCTCAGATCACACCTTGAAAGCATATCAAATTGACTTAAAGCAGTTTATGCAGGCACTTGATGAAAATAAAAGCATTAAAGATATTAGCAAAGTAGACTTATCACAGTTCCATCAATTTCTAGTTGATTCCGAGCTATCAAACACATCAATAAAGCGCAAAATGGCGTGTGTAAGGGCTATGTTCCAGTGGCTTGAGCGAGAGGAATTCATCGAGCTTAATCCTTTTCATAAATTTCAGCTAGACATTAAGCTACCCAAAAGATTGCCAAGAAACGTACCACACTCAGACTTGAAACGCTTGCTCAAACAAGCCAGAAAAAACTGTAAAAACTTATGGGTAGAATCATCAAACACATATAGCGTCAGTCAAAAGCGCATGCTAAATGAATTTACTTCACTGATCGCGTTAGAACTTATGATTAGCACAGGGATCCGAGTATCTGAGCTTGCAGGGATTTGTTTAACTGACATCTACATCAACGAAAAGAAAATTAAAATCTTAGGTAAGGGAGCCAGAGAAAGGTTTGTGTATCTCACAGACCAAGAAATAGCCAAACTACTCAAGAACTATATTGAAAGCCGCGCTATTTGCGCACCACATTGCGATCATTTACTGATTAATAGCCGCGGGGAACCCGCCTCAACGCAGTTCTTACGCAAACTAATCAAAAAACTTAGTCAACAAGCATACACCCAACTCAAAGTCACTCCACACATGCTAAGGCACAGCGCGGCATGCGAACTACTTGAATCAGGCCTCGACATTCGCTTCGTCCAACGGTTGCTCGGACACAGTAGTATCTCAACCACGGAAATTTATACCCATGTTACCGACAACGCGCTGCAAAAGAAGATCACAAAAGCCAATGTAAGGAAACGAATTGCTAGTTAGTAAGGATAACTACTAATTAT
>NZ_PNDS01000189.1 GCF_005886535.1 Pseudoalteromonas sp. S2755 | reverse complement strand
TTGGCTTTGGTGGGCTTGTCGGTAACGCCTCGAATTGGTGGTTGGCCTTGATATTCATCCAGCGCTTTATTAACTCGCTGTCCGATTTCTTGGGCGGCTTGTTGCATATGCTGGTCGATTTTGGGGGTGACCTCGTCTAGGCGTTTTACCGTGGCTTGCATGCCTTCGATAGCGGCGTCTGGAAGTAGTAGGTCGTAGTGCCAGCTGGTAGACATGTCATCGAGTGAATCGCGCAGGCCTTTGACGATGTTTTTAACTTCCGTGGCGGATTGTTTTCCTAGGTCTTGCCAGTTGATGTCTCTTAAGTATTTAACTGGTTCGCCTTTGCCTAC
>NZ_PNDS01000019.1 GCF_005886535.1 Pseudoalteromonas sp. S2755 | reverse complement strand
AAAATCGCTCACCCCCAAAATCGACAAGCATATGCAACAAGCCGCCCAAGAAATCGGACAGCGAGTTAATAAAGCGCTGGATGAATATCAAGGCCAACCACCAATTCGAGGCGTTACCGACAAGCCCACCAAAGCCAAAGCCGATGAATTGGAGCCGCCAAAAGGGAATGAGCTGCCGGGGGCTGGAACAACTCAAACTGATAAAACAAAACCCAAATTAACTAACCGTAAAGACAATAAATTACAACTTATTGATGGAAAGCCCCCTCGGAACGCAGAATTTGCAGGACAAAACTACAGTTTAGATATACATAAAAATACGATCTTGAAACAAAGGCTAGATGCAATGCAGCCAAGAAAAAGGAAAATCAGAGAGTTAAAATTAAAAGAGCTTGCTGAAAAGTATCCTGATGGTGTTAACTTTACCGAAAAAGGTTTTGCGGATTTCAGACCTTATATTATGAAGTATAAAGGTTATCTTGTAGAGGTTGATATAAAAAAATTAAACCCAGACCCTACATCCGGTAGAGGAACATCAGGTTCACAGCTGGACATGAGAAACGCGAATCAATTGATGGAAAATATAGATCCAGCTTGGAAGCAACCGTCGACACATACCTGGCATCATGTAGAGAACTCCACAAAGCTGCAATTAATTCCAAGTGACTTACACTCAACAGTGGGTCACTCTGGCGGTCGAAATACTTACTCATTTTAGGAAATTAGAATGAACTTTGAAAACAGTTATCCAAAAACAAGCTTACTTGAGATTCAAGAGCTCTGTCATGAACTTGAACTTCAGTTCCCCAAAGAATATGTTGATTTTCTTCTAAAGTTTAATGGTGGTCAGCCTACTAAAAATCAGTTTACTAAACAAAATTCTGACGGTGAATTACTTTTTGACTTTGACATTAATGTTTTATTTGGAATTGGTAAAAATGATACTAGCTTTGATTTGTTAACTATGTTCTCTATTTATTGCGATAGGATTCCTGAAGAGCTACTGCCTATTGGTAATGATGGTGTTGGTAATGTTATTTGCATTGGTGTAGATGGCGCGCAGAAAGGAGGAGTATTCATATGGTGGAAAGATAAGCAAGTTGATGAAGGTGCCGATCCCGACTATGAAAATGTAGATATACTTGCTCCATCATTTACTGACTTCTTAGCAGGCTTTAACGTTTCCTAATTTTCTAACTGAGTTGTAAAGCTAGTAGTTAGCTTTACAACCCTTCCCATCTAAATAGTAAAAAGTCGGTGATTGCTGATGCAGCAACCAACCTAGACGTCACCGCCAATCAAATTGACGTCAGCGCCGAACAAAATATCACCCTTAAGGCGGGCCGCAGCCATCGCAGTGTTATCCAAAGCGATATCAACCTCAAGGCAGACAACAACCTCACCATCACCGCTCCCGCGGGAAGTCAAATCATTCAAAGCCAAGGTAATATCACGATTAAAGGCAGTGGCTCTGGCAACCTCACTCTTGCCAATGGCGGCAGTGAAATCAGCATTGACTCAAGTGGTAACGTCAACATCTTTGCAGACAAGTTACTGACCTTAAAAGGCAAAGCCATGACCGTGTTTGACGGTAGCATGGAGCAAGATATTGGTGGTAAACAAAGCGCCACGATGCCGAGTGTGCCGCAAATAGCACATTTAGCTGAAAATCAACGCTTGTCGTTAACCGCTGATGGCGTGGCATCACTTGCTGATAAAACCATTGACCTTTCGTATTTTTATAGCGATGGCACACCAGTAGAAGACATTGATTACGAAGTCGTGATGGATAACGGCAAAAGATACACAGGCCAGCTTAGTGGCGGTACCGCAGAAATCATTGATGTGCCCTCAGGGAATTATACCGTGAGTTATATCGGCGAAGACGAAGAGAAGATTATCTCGTTACGCCAAGAGCTTCGCACGGCCCTTGACCAAATGGTTGCAGAAATCCGCAAGCAAGCTGAAATTCAAGAGCGCCTGATTGATGACGAAAACCTTGGACTGCAAGGACTTATCTATAGCGGTGCTTTCTTATACGGGCTTTATCAGCAAGGAGAAAGCATTGTAACGGGAGTTGCAGACTTAGTAGAAGGCACAGCTGGAGCAATTTATGATGTTGGCGCAGCAACTTTCCGTATTTTGGGCCACCTTGCAACTGGCGATGTGGAAGCTATGCGAGCAGAGTTACAGCAAATTATGTCAACTGCCTCAGAGTCTATTAATGGCATCGTTGAAGCGTTTGAAACATTAGTTATTATTGCAGAAGATGAAGAAGCGCGTACTTTACTTGCAAATTTCCCAGCACGTTACTTTAATGCTCATTCCAGTGTTGAACGCACCAGAATGGCTGGTCGCTTGTCGTTTGAAATACTGCTTGCCCTTGCCACCTTTGGTAGTGGTGCAGTGGTTTCTGCTATCGCTAAATCCAATTACTTTGTTAAAGCAACCCGCGCATTGGAAAAGCTCACTCAAGCCACCAAATTAAAACGCTTAAATTACACTCGCTCGGGTACAACTGAAAAAGTACAATTAGACCGGATCTCAAAGGTCGAAACCGACATTGACGACGTTAAAAGAATTGAGTCTGTCGCACCCGCCTCAGTTGCATTAAAAGTTAACCCTAGGACACATGTTCAAATATTATTGGATGACTTTTTAAGTGATGCCCCAGAGCATGTAAAGAATAATTACCGGGTTGCATTACGAGATGGAAAACCGTATATAACAAGACGAAACCAAACGGTCAGTGACCAATTGCAGTATGTTGACGGCCAAATTGTTTTCGCTTCGAATAGAATTGATACACCTAATAAAGTCTTGCAACGCTTGAAGGTTGACCACAAATCTCTCACTCCAGCGGCAAAACAAAAGCTTAGGACGCTAGAAGCACAAAGAAATCAAGCCATCGCCAAACGCGATGCCGCATTAAAGTCTGGTAATGCAGAGCACCTTAAAGCAGCATATAAAGATATGCGTGCAGCCAGTGAAGAGCTGGGTGAAGAAGCCGCCCGGATCTTCGTAGAACAAAATTACCCAGGAGCAACACCACTGAGGTCAAAGTTACTCACAGATGGTAAGCAAGGACAATTTGACCAATTATATCAAACCGAAGACGGTAGACTCCTAGTTATTGAAGCCAAAGGTGGTATTGCAACTTGGGGGAGTCGAATGGCCGGAACAAAGCGTGCTCAGCAAGGCTCAAGAGCCTATATGGATTCAATTTTTAAGAATTACGAGAAGAAACTAACAGAATATATAGCTGACCCGAAATATGGTGACCCAAATGAGGCTAAGTTTAACGAGCAGGTTAAAGAGTTGAGTAAAATGCTTGATGAGTATGAGAGCGCTATTGAAATGGAAGATTTTATTGACAACCCTATCGAATATATTGGTGTACAGCAGAAAGTCTCGGGTACAGAGGTAAAAGAAGCTATTGATGCAACCATTTTTGATATTAAAAATATTTGAAGGATAGAAAATGATTAAGAATCATTACACTTATGCACCTGACACCTATAAAAGAAGTCAAGAACTTTACAATAAATTGTCAGATGACAGGGTTATTGAGGGGATCAAGAATAAACCTCACACTGCCATTTCTAGGTTGTATAAAAAGAACTTAAAAACGCTTTTTATTGAAGCTCTTGAGCATCCAAATAGCCAAAATGCGTGGAAATATCTAGTACGTGCACAAGAACTAAGCTTAGGTGTTTTTCAATCCAATGATAACCCTGGAAAGCCATTCAAACTTCACTATGATAATCAACTAATTGAGCTCAATGGTGCACTAGACTCGGAAGAAGCCGATATATTTAACTGGCCTACTGCAATGTACCTCGCAATAATTACGCGAAATCAAGATGCGATTGATTATCTAACTCAAGTTGATGATTCAGTTTTTAAAGCGGCTAACTATGCTGAGCAATTCACTCCTTTTGATTACGCTCTAGTTGATTTGCTCAAATCCATTTTTACGCCTGACGCAGACTTAGCCTCGGCAATTGAAAAAGCACTAATTACCAGTAATCCAGACGATTACAAATACGATGAGGCTTATCACTATGCTAGTAGACTCTACTGGCCCGTAGTTTCTGTCATTTTAGGTATATTTACCGATGATGGTGGTGTGGAGTTTAACCAAGCGATTGAAAAAGCGACGCTACTTCATAAAGAATTCTACGATACCAAAGAAGAGAAATTTGAAATTGATGGCGCACTATCCATCCCGCTAATCGCAATGGCTGCATTAGCAAAAGACATTAAAGATTACGACTTGACCACAGAAAATGGCTATATACCTGATTGGTTGGTAAACCCTAACCCACCAAAATGATTAAGGTAAATTAAAAAAAGAAGTCTAATTTGCTAAATCACACACTTTAACAACATGGACGTTACAAGGCTAGGTTCAATCACCTTCCTAGCCAGCACTTCTCACCACATTTCTTTTGCTGCTTTCGTTTACATGTTTAATTAGAGAAACCACGGTAGCTAACTTTCAACTGTTTTATTGAGATGGTATGCAGTGGTAAGACAAAGCCATAAATAGTCGCTCCTGAAACCAGTTTAATTTATTGAATTACTTGAAGATCTAAACGATCTTACTACCCTCTAATTGCAACTTTTTTGAATCACACAACCAAAACATTGCAATTTGAGTGTAAAAATGAAACCAAAACCAACCATACAAACACCACAAAAGCACCTGTTTCAAATCGAGCTTATTGATATTGTTTCACCCCGTCATGAGCTAGTGAAGCTAGCAAAACTCATTGATTGGCAGCGCCTAGAGATTGAATTTAAACAGCACTATGGCGATAAAGGCGCTGGCGCCAAGCCTATTCGTCTACTTGCGGGCCTCGAATACCTGAAACAAATTCACAAACTGTCTGACGAAAACACGGTGGCCATGTGGTGCGAAAACCCCTATTGGCAATATTTTTGTGGCATGCAATTTTTTACGCATGAGCCGCCTTGCGATCCCAGTTCGATGACACGCTTTCGCAAGCGAATTGGTGAGGATGGTGTTGAGTTAATGCTGTCACTCACGGTAGATGCGGGCCTTAAAAGTAATACAATTGAGCCTTCAAGCTTGCGAGAAGTGGTCGTAGACAGTACCGTCATGGAGAAAAATATCGCCCATCCAACAGATAGTAAACTACTAGAAAAATGCCGCAATAAACTGGTTGGCTTCGCTAAGCAAGCTTGCATTGTGCTTAGGCAAAGTTATGAACTAGTAGGCCCTAAGGCCGCGCAAAAGGTGGCAAGTTATGCGCATGCCAAACAATTCAAACGCATGAAGAAGACACTGAAAAAACAGAAAAACTATCTCAGGCGAGTGATGAAAGACATCTTGAGAAAAATCACTGAGCAGCCAAGCCAGGCGTTTATCCATGCCCTACAACAGGCCGAGCGGCTATTAAAGCAAGAAAAAACGAGTAAAAACAAACTCTATAGCCTACATGAACCCGATGTTGAATGTATCGCCAAGGGAAAAAGCGCAAAGCCATATGAGTTTGGTGTCAAAGTGAGTGTCGCGACAACATTGAAAGAGCAGTTTGTGGTCTGCGCTCATGCAATACACGGCAATCCCTATGATGGTGACACGTTATGGGAAACGTTGAGAATTGTAGAAAATGTCACGGATAAAAGACCATACAGCTGTTTTGTAGACAGGGGTTATCGAGGACATTTAGCAACGCGTTATGATGTGTATATTGCAGGGCAAAAGCGCGGTGTGACGCCGAGTATTAAGAAAAAACTCAAGCGACGCAATGCGATAGAGCCAATCATCGGGCACATGAAACAAGACGGTCACTTAGGGCTTAACCGCTTAAAAGGAAAGCTCGGTGACAAACTGAATGCGGTGCTTGCGGGTGTAGGCCAAAACTGCCGTAAAGTTCTAGCCCAACTGCGGCTTTTTTATGCCTGGATTTTATATCAGCTATTAGCGGTAAAAAGCGCAGTGCAATAACAGAACTGTCGATAAAGATGATGCTCAGTCTGGATTGATTGAATTCGGCTAGCCTAAGCATAAAACGTCAATATTCAGGAGCGACTACGTAGCAGGTATAGCTTACTTTTACGTTCAACTAAGCTTACAATCGCGCCTGTCCCTTGCTTGCCTAAAACGGTATCAGCCTCCCAGTCACCAAATCGCTTTTTCGTATCGACGATGGCTGGCCGATGTTCAATGTCTACGCGATTCGGAATTATGACTCGCTTGGCTCGACTGCCTTTTCGATATTTGCGGTGACCATGGCGCAACTGCTTAAACAGCTTGCCACCACGTAATTTATCACGCTGCACAAAACCGTAAATCCACTCATGGCTAACAGAGTAACCAATCATTTTACCCACGCCTGCGATCTGTTCAGGACTCCATTTTTGACTCAACCCGAACTCTACGAATGTGACAGTCAGCCCTGAAATATTATACTTCGCTGCCTGACATCGGCGCTTCATCGTTTTAGCGTGGGCGACCTCTGGTAGATAATGATTATCCCGAATTCTATTGCGCCGAACTTCGCGGCTTATCGTGCTGTGGCTAACACTCAGCCGCTTTCCAATTTCCCGGTAACTAAAACCCTCGCGTAAGTATGCCTCTATCTGGTATCTTTGTCCTTCGATCAACTGCTTGTAACTCATGGTAACTACTCTTGTTTTTTGGCGATTACAGAGTACCACCAACAGGCAGTTGATCTCTCCTCACCGATTAACCATGAGTGGTGCACTTATTATCTGAATTCGGGGGGCTTAATCAAATCTGACTGTCGTATAAAGGCCAAATTCGGCGGTTCAACAGCAACTTCATATCTTAATCTAATTGCGATAACGGACACTCAACCAACTCGTATTTGGACAAAACGAGTTGGGAGAACGTCTGTATTAGGTTTATTTCGCATAAAAATTTCTATGGCGCGAAGTTAATGGCCTTGTTAGTAGCTATGTCCAAAGCGCCCACCTGATATGAATTAAACGAATTAGCATCTGGTTTTCTTCTTGATACTTTTCTTCGCTACAAGGATTATCATCTTCCTCATAAGATTGCCACCAAGCATACAACGCTTCTAGTTCCTTCTTGGCTGCTCGGTGTTTATCATCAGCGTCCCAATCAGTATGCCCGCTTAATAACTCTTCCTTTTCTACGCAATCAGAAAGTAGCTGAAAACAAGCATGGAGCATGACGGAATCTTTATCCCGCCATCCTTCATTAAGAGTATCAATTTTCAAAATATTTCCAGGTTCCACGGACTTCCTTTTGGCTATTAACGCCGCGAGAAGGGGCGCGCTTTAGCGCGTCACTCTTGCTTGCCTTGTTATATTTTCAATATTTTTTAGAAAATTGGTACCTACACCATTACGATGTACATTGCCGTCGGTAATTGGCAAACTTTGCTCGCCTCGTTCTTTGGCTAATTTAAGACGTACACCAAAGAACAATGTCCGTGACAAACGAAGAATACGTAAAAGCACTTCAGTTTCTAGATTATGCTTGGGATGGTCATTCTCACCAGTAAGCGTTGCTTTATCATTGTGCGCCAGAACGAGGTCCCTGTAGTCTTTTACGTTTAATGATGCCTTGATTTCAGCTATTTCGTCTCGATGGTTTTGCAGCCCGTGGTCAATATAGCTAGCATATTTCTTTGCGAGGTGATACTGACTCAGATACTCATAGGTAGCTTCTGACGTTTTGTAATTCTCACCATCGTATAACAGTCGCGCCAATGACATTACGATATCGTTGTGTAGGGATCGCTGTATTATTCTGGTTGCTTCAGAGGACAACCCAGAAATAATTTTTATAGTTTCTTGTTCACCGTAGATTTCATCATAAAAATATACTGCTGTAGTAAGCCTATCTAGCTCTACGATGAACCTGTCAATATCTAACATTCATTGCTCCGATGCTTACGAATCCGACTTTATTGACTTGCTATATCACGCTGCTCTTTGATGCTTGACAATATATGCGCTAATTTTTCTTTCGTTTTTTTAATAGGTAATTGTTGAGATAAATCTACCTCACCATTACTTACTGCTGCTTCAATAGATTTTTCCATTTTTTGGCAGGCTCGTTGAAATGCGACTTGATTGCCCTTGGATAGTTTTTCATAACAAGAGCTGTAGAAGTCATTGTAAATATCTACTTGTCTATATTTATAAACATCGTTATCTAATCTATCTAATAAAGCGTGCGCTTTTGAAAATCCTTCAAATATTTTATGAGGCTCATTTTCCTTCATTGTAACCAATAAGTGTAACCTAGCCTGTTGAGTATCTATATTGCTTGTATGATATCTATCTTTCTTCATTGCAAGGGCATACGCCGAGTCTAGAAATTGCTGGGCTTTTGAATATTCTTTAAAAGTTATATTAGCCATTCCGTACTGTAGCCAAAAGTGCGGATCACTTTTAAGCCAATTAACTGAAACCTTTAAATTCTCATAGTATCGTTTTAAGTTACCTTTCTTATTTGTATCCGACAATAACCTTTCAACAAAGGAGAATCTTAAAGTTGCAAGAAATATGGTCCGCTGTTCGTAATCTTTTACTTTGTATTCATTAAATCGTTTAGCAATCTTCTGTAAAGTAGATGTCACATACGAAGCAGAAAAATGATGTCTAATAAGAGATAAACAGAACAAACTAGATTTTGTTTTTATTCCATCCCCATTCATATGGAATAAGTTTTTGAAGTTTTTGTTATTTTTTAATTCTGAAGAATATATTTTATCATTTCCTGATATATCAGAAATCATGCTGCTTCTACAAGGTATATCAAGTACTTCAGATAATGCTATAGCAAATATAGTATCCTTAATTTCATCATCACCTATTAGAGGCAGTAGTTCGTTTGAAACTCGATCTCTAAATTGCGGGGAGTTAAACAAATTTAATAATGTTAAAGATAACTGAGAGTTGTTTTTAGACCTTATATACCTGACTTTTTGATCTTTTGACAACCCCGCTTTATCACCCCACATACCCAAATTATCAATAATATCTACTAAAGCTAAAATTTCATTCTCAGCTAGTTCATCAAGGCAAACTTCACTATATTCAAATTTTATTTCTTTTAAATGAGGGCGAAGTCGTTCATGCTCTGCTGTACGAGATGTAGCGATAATATTGATGTTGTCAGGCAATGAAAATGAATAATGTTTTAGTAGATCAAGATATCGTTCATATCCATCTAATGTCACTATAATTTTTTTACCTAATTTTGAAAGGTGATCAATATCAGAAATATAATCACCCTCGATGTCATCTACGAAATAACATTCAAAAGAACTTGTGGTCAAATAACTATGTAGTTGAGATGCTAAAATACTTTTACCATTACCCATATCACTATATAAAACAACATTTTTACCATTGACTACAAACTCTTTAACCAATTCTAAACTTTCTCTCACGACAAGAGAAGGGATCACTTGCTCGCTCAACACTGCGTCATCAATAGAAGCTGAACTTATATGACCGAACATTATCATAGCTTCCACGTCAGCATCTCTGACCTCAATCTTATCGTGAGATAAGTTATATGGAGCTAGGGATTGGAGGTGATACTCAGAATCATACCCAGAAATACTTTCTGAGTTTTCTGTTATTAATTCAGCGAAACCTTCTACTCCAATAGGAATAATATTGCCGAATTTGGATAAAGTAAAAGATGTCTTAGGGTTAGGGTTCTCACGTGTTATAAAATATGTTTTTTCTTTTAATTCGCTGTTTTCAAACAATATTTTTTGTATTTCAATATCATACATTGAGTAGCCCACAAAAACTATTGCGCTACATCGCTCTAGATCTTTTTTAAAATAATAGTGCCAGTCTGATTTTGTAAAAGAGTCAGGAGAAATGTAAGACGAAGTAGATAATTTGAATGTGGATTCAATACTATCTTCATTTAAACTATCAATTGAACCATTCAAATGTATACACAAACTTTCTTTTTTATAATAAGTACCCGTAGGAAAGCTAACATCAATACATTCAACTAAGTTTCCTAGCTTGGCTGATGCCATCTCGATACTTTTATCATAATTAGTTGTATAAAAACGACGCCATTTAGCACTGCAAATTTCGTCATGAATTCTATGAGTTTGTGTGAGAGTGTACTTTTTTTTAAGTAACTGAATTAGTTCGGATACATTATGATTTTCAATGTAATAGTCTGTTGCAAAGCGAAGGTCATCGTCTGTCGGGAAGCCTCCCAGTTTACAAATTTCATGAGCTAAATCCTTAGCAGCAGACGGCTCTTCGTCATTAACATTTTTTGTCAGGCTAGAGAAGCCAGCCCCTGTAAATAATATTGCTTGACCTGTTGAAATACGTTCAATTAATTCACTTGTATCAACATCTTGTTTTTTTAATTTTGTTCTATCTATGCAAATGTCCAAGATTCACCATTCCTTTTAAGTGATATAACATTTTATTCGTGCGCATGCGCGTTTACCTCGTTGGACCAGTGAAAACGCGCGCAGTTAACTATCAGTATGTAAAGAACTTATCAGCATTCTGCTAAATATACCATCTGGAAAAATGCGCATGCGCGTTTCCCAAACCTATTATTTCAAATCGAAAATAAATAACCTATTGATAAAAAATAATATTTTTAATTTATTCATGCGTAAACGCGCAAAAATTTTTTCATTATTTCCCTTGATATCCGAGAACTCCAGATAACACTGTATATATATACAGCAATATGAGCTAAGGAGTTACCATGAGTCTAAAAAGCCCATTTCTGAAAGGTCTTCAGGAAGAAATGCGTATGCGTGGTTACAGCATTAGAACAGAAAAAACCTACCTATATTGGATTAAGGCATTCATTAACTTTCACCACAAGCGTCACCCTGAAACAATGGGAACGGAAGAGGTTACACAATTTTTAACCTTCCTTGCCAACCAACGAAATGGAGCAGGAATGAGCTGACTAACCGGCCGCTATGTATAATGAAGCTGACATTGACGACCGTCTCTTGTTTGCTCGAAGGCGAAGTCTAAACCCACTCTTTTTAACTGTAAGATCGGATATGATACTACCCTGTTTAACATGCACGAGCGTTGTTAGGGTTACTCTATCCTATGCTTGATCACCATTCGAAAAGGTGTGCCATTTTTGAAATTGTTTTCAAGCCAATGCCATGGCTATTACGCTTAGCATATAAGTGCTGTAGGGACTTATCTTTAATTTCGCCAACAATGACTTCTTTCACTTGATAACCCATTGCCACGGCAGCTGACGCATAAGCAACAAATTCCCATTTCTTGATATTGGTGTTATCAACAACGACCAAAGGGATACCTTCAGCTAGGGCATTAATAAACCGAGCTAAGTTTAAGTTGTGATATTCTGAAAGGCGTTGTTTTTCAAAATGATACTCGCCGTTTTCATTAAGAAAATAATCATCGGTTGAACAGATAAAATACTGTGTTTCATCGCCGGAGACGAGGTCGTCGGCTAGCGTTTGCGCATAATGCGATTTTCCAGAGCCAGGTAGACCCCTCAAAATAAAAACTTGTTTCATCGAGTTTTGAACGTCACTGTTAGTATTAATAAAGCTATTTTTATCATCGAACATTCATAATGCCACAGTCCGACTGTTTTTTCATGGCTTTTACTCATTCTTTTCAGCCCAGTTTTTGCATTTCAGTGTTTTTTTATTTGTCCATCGCAGGTAAGATACGGCTTACATGACGATAAGACACTCTGTCTTTTAATTTACAAATAAAAAATAAATCATTTGGAGTAAAGATGAGCCACACAGCGATAACGGAGCTACTAGCAGGCACCGTTGCGGTTGACAGCCAAGTAACAGTAAAAGGCTGGATCCGTACACGACGTGATTCAAAAGCAGGTATTTCATTTCTAGCCGTTCATGACGGTTCTTGTTTTGACCCTATTCAAGCCGTAGTCCCTAATTCGCTGAATAATTATGACGAAGTGACTCGTCTTACTGCTGGGTGTTCAGTAGCGGTGACTGGTGTGCTTGTACAATCACAAGGTCAAGGTCAATCTTTTGAGATCCAAGCGAACAGCGTTGAGGTATTAGGCTGGGTTGAGAATCCAGATTCATACCCAATGGCTGCAAAACGCCACAGTATTGAATACTTACGCGAACATGCGCACCTTCGCCCTCGCACTAATGTTATGGGCGCGGTTACGCGTGTACGTAACTGTCTTGCACAAGCTATTCACCGTTTCTATCATGAGCGTGGCTACCAGTGGATCAGCACGCCTATCATTACCGCAAGTGACTGTGAAGGCGCAGGCGAGATGTTCCGTGTATCTACACTTGATATGAATAACCTACCACGCACAGACAAAGGCGATGTAGACTATTCAGAAGACTTTTTTGGTAAAGAAGCATTCTTGACCGTATCTGGTCAGCTTAATGGTGAAACATACGCGAGTGCCCTTTCAAAAATCTATACTTTTGGTCCAACATTCCGTGCTGAAAACTCAAACACTTCTCGTCACTTAGCAGAGTTTTGGATGGTTGAGCCTGAAGTGGCATTCGCCGACCTTAACGACATCGCAGCGCTTGCAGAAGACATGTTGAAGTATGTGTTTAAAGCAGTACTTGACGAACGTCGTGATGATATGGAGTTTTTCGCACAGCGCATCGAAAAAGATGCCATTACTCGCCTAGAATCATTCATCGATAAAGACTTTGCTCAGGTAGATTACACAGACGCTATCGAAATTCTAAAAGCATGTGATAAAGAATTTGAATTCCCTGTTGAGTGGGGCGTCGACTTACAATCAGAGCACGAACGTTACCTAGCTGAAGTACACTTTAACGCACCAGTAGTTATCAAAAACTACCCTCGTGATATCAAAGCATTCTACATGCGCCAAAACGAAGACGGTAAAACCGTTGCTGCTATGGACGTCGTTGCGCCTGGTATTGGTGAAATCATTGGTGGCTCACAGCGTGAAGAGCGTTTAGATGTGCTAGATGCGCGTCTTGAAGAGATGGGCTTAAACAAAGAAGATTACAGCTGGTACCGTGACCTACGTAAGTATGGAACAGTGCCTCACTCAGGCTTTGGCCTTGGCTTTGAGCGCTTGGTTGCTTATGTTACTGGTATGGGCAACGTACGTGACGTTATTGCCTTCCCTCGTACTAAAGGCAGCGCGACTTACTAAAGTCTTGTCGAACAGCCAAAGTTGTATTTTCAGCAGCTTTGGCTAAACGCAAAAAGGCCTTCATTAAGAAGGCCTTTTTTGATCACGCGAAGTTATTATAAAACTTCTAGTAGCTCAACGTCGAAAATTAGCGTTGAGAAAGGTGCGATTGCAGCACCTGCACCACGCTCGCCGTATGCAAGCTCATGCGGTACGTATAGACGCCATTTTGAACCCGCAGGCATCATTTGAAGTGCTTCAGTCCAACCTTTGATCACGCCATTTACTGGGAATTCAGCTGGTTGGCCGCGCTCGTAAGAGCTGTCAAAAGTCGTACCGTTGATTAGAGTACCGTGGTAATGAACGCGTACTTTTGAATCTTCAACAGGCTTATCACCTTCGCCAGTTTCAACTACTTCATACTGAAGACCTGACTCAGTTACCGTTACTTCAGCACGCTTTGCATTTTCTTCTAGAAATGCAACACCTTCAGCAGCTAACACTTTAGCTTCTTCTTCACGACGCTGTTGGATTTCAGCATTGATCTTCTCAAATGCCGCTTGAATTTCAGGGATCTCAACGCGGAAGCTGTCACCAGCATAAGCGTCTTTCATCCCTTCGAATACAGAGTTAAGGTTTAGACCTTCAAAAGGGTTTGCTTTAAGTTGCTCACCCATTTGTAAACCAATACCGTAACTCGCTTTATCTGCGTCTGTGTTGAATTGAGACATAGTCTTTCCATATTTTTTTATTAACAAGAATCTTAGATTGTATCACAGCCAAAATAGGCAAGATACCGGAGCTGCTTGATTATCAAGCAGTCGAGCTATTCGTCGGACACAAAAAAACCGCTAACTAGCGGCTTTCTCTTCGGCGTATTGTTTGAGTTTTTTCATTGCAAAGGTTGCAAATGGCAGCAATAATACAAGACCAATATTAAGCTCATCACTGTACTCTCCCAAGCTACCAACAAAGTAGTGTCCAAATCCAACCACACCAAATAATGCAATAACCACACTGGCGATTTCTGGCCAAGATTTTTCATATTTGGTGATCAGATGACCAACAAGGCAATTGAATAAAAAAACATGCAGCAGCGTCATTGTGATACCAGGGTCTTGTTGCGAATCAATCGACAACGTTAGCGCCATATTTAGACCACTAAGATAAAAATAACTAAATACAATCCAAATAGAACTATGTTTTATTATTGCCATGTTACTAGCCGCAGACATACACGCCTCCAAACGAAAAAAACCGCCATTTGGAGGCGGTTTTGGGAATGAGGTGGCGGAGAGATAGGGATTTGAACCCTAGATACGCTATTAACGTATGCCGGTTTTCAAGACCGGTGCTTTCAACCACTCAGCCATCTCTCCGTTGTTGGCGCGCATTTTATGGAGTTATCCATCGGTTGTAAAGCACTATTTCAATTTTTGCATTCAAAAGCGTAAATAATAGCCGAATAATCAATAATATTGCTTTGGCCTTTTGGCAATGTAAGCAAAAATACAACTGGCGATAACCATTGCTATCACGATGATCCCCGAATCAATCATACCAATGACTGCATTTTTTGCAGGCAGCACTTTTTCAATGATAACCGGAATAGATGAAAACAACACTACGGTACTGAGCACTTTGAATGCTCTGGAAAAATCAAATCGCTTGGTGTAACTCATCCATGTTGTTAGTAATCCTAATACCAAGATAGGCGCTAATAGCCCCATCCATATCTCACTGGTATAACTCGATAATGCAACGGTTGCCGTGCATCCTATCAAGCTCCAAATAATCCAGGCGGTCCAATTTTCCCGTTCTTTTAAAAATAAATTACCCATGACACATCTTCTTTCAATTAGCTTGTTATTTTTATTATTGTTATAGAAAACAGGATTTACTGTCTTAGAGTAGCAAACATAATGGCTATAAAACAACCACATCGGTTGTGACAGTTTAAATAATGAAAAGTTCAACAAAAAGTATCAAAGAATGTGTTACCACAACATTAATCGCTGTATAAAAAAAGCGCAGCTATTGCTGCGCTCAACTTACTTTATTTTTAACGGGGGAATTTAACTTTCAGCTTTATCAAGTTCATCCACTAATAATTTGGTTTCATCCGCCCTCGGTTTTGTAAATCTCGCTAAACCGAGATAAACGACAGGTGTGAGGTAAAGCGTAAAGAAAACCGCTAAGCCTAAACCGCCAAATACAACCCAACCGATTGCATTTCTCGACTCAGCACCTGCGCCAACCGATAAAATCAACGGTAAAGCACCGAGTAATGTAGATACTAAGGTCATCATGATAGGACGCAAACGGATCACCGCAGCTTCTTCAACAGCTTGTCTTACTGACCGTCCTTTATCACGTAACTGATCTGCGAACTCAACTAACAAGATGGCATTTTTAGCAATTAAACCAATCAACATCACTAAGCCGATTTGCGAAAATATGTTTAACGAAGTACCGGTAAGATACAGCGCCAATATGGCAGAGGTGATCCCAAACGGAACTGTGATCATCACGACAACGGCACTGTTTACACTTTCAAATTGCGCAGCTAGCACAAGCAACACAATTAAGAACGCCAGCACGTAGGTAAGTAACACTTCATTGGCCGTTTCTTCAAACGTTAAGGCTTCCCCTTTAAACGCCAGCGTCACACTGTCGGGTAAACTCTGATCTGCCAGCGTTCGTAATTTTTCGACCACTTCAGCCATAGGCATGTCTTCTGGCTGTTTCATATCCAGCTCGATACTACGACGCTGAGCGTGGCGTTCAAGCTCAGCAGCTACGCCCTCTTCGACAATAACGGCAAGGCTACTTAGTGGAACTAACGCACCAGAGCGGCTGCCAACATAAAGGTTAGCCAAATCACTTGGATCTCTGATGGTATGGTTTTGAGCCTGCAGCATAATTGGTATGGATTGGTCGCCAACATTCAAATCAGCAACATCATCGCCATTAATCGCCGCCCTAAGTGTCGTTGATATGTCACTCAAACTAACGCCAAGCTCTTCTGCTCTTCTGCGGTCAATGTTTACACGCAGCTGAGGTTGTGAGGGTTGATAAGAGATTTGCACCGGGGCCACATCTGGCATTTCTGTTTCGACCAAAGCCGCAAATTGTTGCGCTGCTTTAAAGATCTCTAAATAGTCATTACCAAGTAGCGCAAGCTCGATACCACCACCTTGGCCTCTTAGGTTTAAGCTATTTGCTCCAAAGGCACGCGCAGGTGCACCGGGTATATTACCAAGCGGTCCTCTGATCTTATCGATAATTTCCTGTTGCGAGAAATGACGCTCATCCCAATGCTTTAATGGCACAGTGATAAATACAATATTGGGATCCCACTGACCAACAACCGTATAGATTGACTCTATTTCTCCGCTTTCTACAAAGGGTAATAAAATGTCCTCCATTTGTTTGGCCTGTCTATCCATAAAGTTAAGACCAACACCGTCAGGCCCTCTTGCGAAAATGCGAATTTTACCTCTGTCTTCAGATGGCAAAAGCTCATTATCCAATTGCGAATAGAGCGCACCAGACAAACTCGCAATAACCACAAATACACCAAAAGTTAGCCATGCATGGTCAAGCACCCAGTGGATCGTACCGCGATACATTTTTGCGAGTTTCACACCAATACTCGAAAATAGATGCTTTTTGCTATCTTGCTTTACTTTTAACTTAGACGTTAATGCTGGCACCAACGACAGCGCCACAAATGAAGAAATAATCACGGCACCAGCTAACACGCCACCAAACTCCCTAAACAGTCGGCCCGCAGTTGAGGGTAAAAAGGCGATCGGTACGAATACCGCAGCAAGTACTGCGGTTGTCGCGACTACAGCAAAGAAGACTTCTCTTGTCCCTAGTACCGCTGCGGCGCGACGACCTATCCCTTCGCCACGACGACGCTGAATATTCTCACTAACAACAATCGCATCATCTACGATAAGTCCTGTAGCCAACACCAGTGCTAGCAAGGTTAAAATATTAACCGAGAAGCCAAGCGCCCAGATCAGCGCCAAAGAACCGATAAGCGCGACTGGGATCGCAAAAGCTGGAATAAGCGTCGCACGCCACGAGCCAATAAACACCCAAAGCGTGAATACCACCAGCAATATGGTTATCACCAAAGAGCTTAAGACTTCGTCTACGGATGAGCGAATAAACTGTGCATCATCGGAGGTGACGAATAGCTCCAGATCTGGAAAGCGTACTTTTATCTTATCAACGAGCTGCAGCACTTCGTCTGAGATTTCAATGGTATTGGACTGTGCTTGGCGAATGATTTCAAGCCCAATTACAGGCTCTCCGTCGAGTCTCACCATAGAACGAGGATCAGCCGGTCCAAAATACACAGAGGCAATATCCCCCACCCGAGTCTCACCACGAATGATGATATCACTCACCTGCTCAGCAGTTACAGAAGTGGCATCGGCACGGACAATCAGCTGCTGATCGTTCGACTTTAAACTGCCGGCGGGCACATCAAACGGGGCTTGTCTAAGCGCCGCAGCTACATCTGGCACGGTTAGATTAAAGCTTGTCAGTTTTAAGGGATCAAGTCTTACGCGCAGCACCCGCTCTCTATCGCCGTTCAGGCGCACATCGGCTACGCCTGGAATAGTTAAAAACTGCGGTGCTAAGTCTTTTTCTACTCGCTCGGTCAACCCTTCAAGTGTCAAAGAGGCACTACTTACAGTTAAAGACACCACGGCTTCTGCGTCATTATCCGCTTTAATAATAGACACCCGTTCAACTTCTTCTGGTAGCTCTCTTTGTACTCGAGAAACGGATTCGCGTGTTTCGTTGGCTGCATCATCTAGATTAATGCCCGGACGAAATTCAACAACAATCCGTGCATTATTCTCTTCACTTTGTGCACGAATGCTTTTTACACCACTGACACGCGCAACTGCCCCTTCTAACTTACTCGTCACTTCGGTATCGACAGTCTCAGGCGAGCCGCCAGGAAAAGATGCGGAC
This sequence comes from Pseudoalteromonas sp. S2755, assembly GCF_005886535.1. Lineage (GTDB taxonomy): Bacteria > Pseudomonadota > Gammaproteobacteria > Enterobacterales > Alteromonadaceae > Pseudoalteromonas. The sequence goes on along the minus strand of NZ_PNDS01000019.1, from coordinate 18,585 downwards.
ACCGTTAAACGCGGCCTGTCCACATCGGGCAGTTCACGAACTTCAACGCCGGCCAATGCAGCAATACCTGCAATAATAATTAATAAATTTAATACAACGATTAATACCGGACGACGAATGGCCATCGACGGTAAATCTTGTAACTGTGGTAACTCCGGTTTAGTCACGATTTATTCCTTCGCCAGTGCATTCGTCACCGCAATTTCTTGCCCAGGACGAAGACGTTGCACCCCTTCTACAACTAATAACTCTCTTGCAGCCAATTCGCCTGATACCAGCAATTTACCCGGCAAACGCTGTTGGATTTTCACATCAATACGCTTGGCTTTGCCATCTACTTCTTTCCATACATAAGGACCTGTTGCGCCCCAAAGCAGTGCGGCTTCAGGAATAACGGCAAACTCTTCACCTAATACCGTTAGCGATACTCTAAAGCTCATTCCAGGCAAAAAACGATCATTGCGGTTTTCAAAGATGGCTTTGATTTTTAGTGTGCGGGCTGTTGGGTCTATTCTAGAGTCCATTTGCGCTATCTTTGCGTCTATCCGTGTTGAATTATCATTCCAAGGTGTCAGCAGTACGCTATCGGTCGATTTAAGCATGCCATACGCTGATTCCGGTGCCGCAAATTGAACATACAACTTGTCAAAGTTATCGATACTCGCAATCGCGGTTTGGGTGGTAATGCGATCTCCAACCTCAACGTCGGTGAGTCCCATTACGCCAGAAAAAGGGGCGATCACTTGGCGGTCTTCTAATTCATTCTCAGCTTGGATCAAGGCGACCTTTGCTAAGTCTCTGTCCGTTACCGCTTTATCTAATTCATTAATTGGGACGGCACCGCGCTTTTGGCTATCAGTTAGGCGATCGACGGTGCGCTGCGCATCTGCAAGACGAATTTTAGCTTCTTCAAGCGCCGCTTTTTGGCGGCGTGAGTCTAGCTCCAATAGCAAAGTACCCGCTTTAACCTCATCGCCCGGTTTAAAATGTACCGCAGTCACCCTATCACCAATCGCGGGATACAAAATAACCGATTGAATAGCTTCAGCATTACCTACAGCCTGAATTTGCTGGCTACTGCTTTCAAATTGAATAGGCTCTGCAATCACTTGCGAAGGTTTTGCCAAAGCGGCATTGGTTATCAGCATAGTGGCCGTAAAAACCACCAAGCGCGTTACTTTACACATATTAACCTTAATAATTTCTATTGTTCTTAGCTATATTTGAGTGTAACAGTTAATCACTCACATCAAGATAAACTATTCGATAACACACAGTATAAGTGCGATAAGATGCAGTATGCCTTGCAGCGTTTCAAAGGCAAGATAAGCCCATGTAAAGTAAGGTAAAGTTATGTAAAGATTGAGGGGGGAGTGAGGCGCGATAGACTACCGCGCCAAATTATGTCTATTGTGCGGCCGCACGCATCAGTCTGTCGTTAACATCACGCCACTCGGGCGCCGTAGGTGGTGCTTCCAGCAAAATCTCGGTTGCACTTGATTGGTCCAATTGATGTAACCCGTGATAAAGCCCCTGCGCATATTTGGCTTTGTCAGCACCAAGCTTAAGATCCACCAGCTCGTTGTTTGCTGAATTCTCAGAGATCATTCGCTCAATTTGTGGTGAATAATACAATACACCGGTATTCGCTTCGCACTGGCCGCATAGGCGAACAGCTAACTCTTCCGTTGACAACAGGGTGAGCGGTTTGCTTGGTTGATAATGGGCTTTTACGTTACCAGGGACGGCTACGGTGTGTACATCAGGCTCATCCACTTCAATATTGAGCACCGCTTCAAGTGCAGCTTTAGTAATAGGGCCTGCTCGCAAGATCCTCGGTGTGGCTGAAGATATATCGACAATTGTAGACTCAAGTCCCACTTCACATGGGCCGCCGTCTAACACAGCCGCTATCTTTCCCGACAATCCAAACAATACTTGTTCGGCGGTGGTTGGACTAATTTTTTTATAAGGATTAGCAGAAGGCGCAGCAAGCCCGGAGTTAATGTGCTGTAATAATGCTAGCATTGCAGGATGATTTGGCACACGTATACCCACGGTTGGGTGGCCGCCTGTCACTATATCGCTCACATGTGCTTGCTTTTTGGCAACGATCGTCAGTGGCCCCGGCCAAAACGCATCAGCTAAAGCGTCAAAATAGTCAGGTAATGTTTCCACCCACTCAGTAACCAAAGACTTGTCAGCGAGGTGTACGATTAGCGGGTGATCAGCTGGGCGTCCTTTTGCTGCAAAGATTTTTTTAACCGCATCGGGTTGCTTTGCATCTGCTGCTAAGCCATAAACGGTTTCTGTCGGAACCGCTACAAGTTGACCATTACGTGCAAGTTCAGCTGCTTGCGCCGCTGCGCTTGGATCAGTTGCTAATAAATGTAAGGTTGTTAAGCTCGCTTCGCCCACGTGTTTTTCTCAGTGTAAAAAATGGACGCGAATTATAACCAATTTAAAATGCAAAGAGCCAGTATTACTGGCTCCAGCATAAAAACTAGGACTGGTTTGCGTTATTCAGCGCTTGCGACCATTACGGTTTTCACGTTAACAAACTCTTTTATCCCAAAGCCACCATGCTCTCTACCATAGCCACTGTCTTTAACACCACCAAACGGCAAATTTGGTTGTGCCAGCGAATAGCCATTAATATTCACCATGCCAGTGTCAAACTCCTTAATAGCAAGTTCTGTTGCACGTTGGGTGTCTTCAGAAAAAATGCCGCCACCTAAACCATAGCGTGAATCATTGGCTACCATCATTGCCTCAGCCTCATCATTCACACGAATTAGCGACGCCACAGGGCCAAACAATTCATCATCATAAGCTGGCATACCGGGTTTAACGTCTTCCAAAATGGTGACTGGATAATAAAAGCCTTGTTGTTTCGGAATTTCTCCACCGAGCGTACAAGTCGCTCCAGCCTCAACGGACGCTTCAACTTGTTGGTGTAATTCATCACGTAAGTCTTTGCGCGCCATAGGCCCTAAGTCGGTGTCTACTGCGGTAGGATCTCCCACCTTAAGCTGCTTAAAGCCAGCCACAAAAGCCTCTCTAAATTTATCATAAATTTCATCAACGATAATAAAGCGCTTCGCGGCAACGCAGGTTTCACCGTTGTTGACAATACGACCTTGAATACACGCCGACACCGCTTTGTTAATATCAGCATCTGCCAGCACCACAAAGGCATCGTTACTGCCAAGCTCTAGGACAGTTTTTTTAGAAAGCTCAGCAGCTTGTTTGGCAACTTGTTTACCTACTTTATCGCTTCCGGTAAATGTAACACCGCGAATATGTGGGTTTTTTATCAACTCGCTTGCTGTCTCGCCGTCAATTAATAGTGACTGGTAGCAACCTTTTGGAAAGCCTGCCTCTAAATACAACTCTTCAATTAATTTAGCCATACCAAATACATTTGAGGCATGTTTCATTACCGTGGTATTGCCCGCCATCACGTTTGAAACACTGTATCTAATCACCTGATAAAGTGGAAAGTTCCAAGGTTGTATTCCTAAGATCACGCCTATTGGTTGATAAGTGATAATAGCATGTCCCTGCTCAAATACCCGATGCTCATCCTGTAATTCTTTTTCGCCATGCTCGGCGGTATATCGGCAAATTTCAGCACACAAGGAGACTTCCTGTTCACCCTGCTCCGTCACTTTGCCCATTTCCTCGGTCATCAGTGAAACTAACTTGGATTTATTTTGCTCAATTAAATCAGCAAGCCTGTTTAGCTTTTGCGCTCTTTGCGTGAATGTGGTTTTCTTCCAAAATGAATAGCAGTCATTGGCTAAGTCCACCGCCTTTTGCGCCTCATCCAAACCCATTAAAGTATATTCGTTAACGGGTTGTCCTGTCGCAGGATTAATTGTGGTTACCGTGTTTGACATCATAAAGCTCCTTCAAAAAATTTAACGGCGTAAATCAATTTTTAGATTTACAGCGATAGCCTTTGAATAAGCAAGGAAAGCACCAATCTGAGAACAATAGATATCCCATTGATTATTATGAATTAATTTAATTACAGAATTAGATTTCAAAGAATTTGAAAACGGAAATTAGAAAAGGCTACACACCTAATATGAAAAGTTTGCAAAGCAAATGGCGCTTGCGCAAATAGCTGGCAGTGAAAGGTTTAGCAGAGAAAAGGGACCAACCGGTCCCTTTATTATGTATTCTTAGTACAATGTAACTTTAGCGCTTTTGACGTTGCGCTTCTTTTTGCGCTAGCTTTTCTTCTTTGCGCTTACGAATAGCATCCTGTGCTTCGTGGCCGATATGACCTTCGCCGCGTTGTTTAGCCAGCTCAATTTGCTTTTGACGCTCAGCAAATCGTGCAATTTGCTCTTCTGTAAGGTCTTTATGGCAGTGGTGACAAGACACCCCTTCCATATATTCCTCAAGTTGCTTCTCTGCTTCCGTGATTGGCATACGACAAGCATGACATTGATCATAAGACCCTTTGTTTAAGTCATGATCAACAGCAACACGGTTATCAAAGACAAAACACTCACCTTCCCACATGGTTTCTTCTTTTGGCACGTCTTCTAAGTATTTAAGAATACCGCCTTCCAAGTGATAAACCTCTTCGAAGCCTTGCTCTTTCATATACGCTGTTGATTTTTCACAGCGGATCCCGCCAGTACAGAACATCGCCACTTTTTTGTGTTTTTCTGGGTTTAAGTTATTTTGCGCCCACTCAGGGAATTCACGAAAAGTCTTGGTTTTAGGATCGATGGCATTTTTGAATGTACCGATCTCGATTTCATAGTCGTTACGCGTATCAACGAGTACAACGTCAGGGTCTGAAATCAATGCATTCCAATCTTGTGGTTTTACGTACGTACCAACCACTTCTTTTGGGTCTATACCTTGTACACCCATGGTCACGATTTCTTTCTTAAGCTTTACTTTAGTGCGGTAGAAAGGGCAAGTTTCATCGAACGACTCTTTATAAACGATGTTATCAAGGCCTGGTTGTTTGTCTAACCATGCAAGTAGCGCATCAATGCCTTCACGTTTACCGGCAACGGTACCATTGATACCTTCTTCTGCAAGTAATAACGTACCGCGAACTTCATTCGCTTCCATCACATCGTGAAGTGGCTGTCTTATCTCTTGATAGTTAGGTAAAGAGACAAACTTGTACATAGCACAAACAACGTATTGTTCTGACATTGTATTTTCCTAGATTTAAGCTTTGATTAGCTTACACATTAAGCATGCCGATGTGTAAAGCACGAAAACCGAGTCGCAAACCCGGCGCTGAGGCGCGTATTTTACGGATTTTTGATTAAAATGCAAAAAACACAAATTCTATATCCGATAGCGTCTATGCTTTGGTATAATCTCGTGTTTTTAAAATTCAAGACTTGGAGAAATTGACTTGAGATTCACTGAACTTGGGATAGATACGCGCCTAGAACAACAACTGGCTCACCAAGGGATCACGGAACCGACCGAGATCCAAGCGCATGCCATCCCAACGGCTCTAGCTGGCCACGATGTTTTTGCGCAGTCTAAAACAGGCTCTGGCAAAACCCTAGCCTTCTTGCTGCCTGCCGTACAGCGTGTAATGAAACAAAAAGCGCTAAGCAAACGCGATCCTCGCGTTGTTATCGTAGCCCCAACTCGTGAACTCGCGACTCAAGTGTTCTCTGAGTGTCGTGCACTGTGTGCTGGCACTAATATTCAAGTCTGTAAGATTTTGGGTGGTGAAAACTACAATGATCAGGTAAAAGCGCTACGCCGCGACCCGCATTTTGTGGTGGGTACTCCTGGTCGTATTGCCGATCACGTTGAAAATCGCTCATTATTTTTAGGTGGTCTTGAGCTGCTTATTTTTGATGAAGCAGATCGTATGTTTGACCTTGGCTTTGAAAAACAGTTAGACGTCATTAATGACTCTGCAGATCACCGCCAAAGACAAACGCTGCTATTTTCAGCTACGCTAGATCATACACAAGTAGAAGCATCGTCACGTCAATTACTTAAATCGCCAAAGCGCATTATGTTGAGCAACGCCCATCAGCAGCATGAAGACATTAAGCAAGCACTCTACTTTGCCGATCATTTAGATCATAAAGAAGCACTGCTTAAACACTTCATCACACAGGATGACGTAGGACAGTGCATTATCTTTACCGCAACCCGTGGCGACACAGACAGATTAAGCAAACTGCTAAATGAGATGTCGATTAAAGCGGTATCGTTGTCGGGCGATATGCCACAAAATAAGCGGTTAGACATTATGGAAAGCTTCAGCCGTGGGATCTATAAAGTGCTGGTTACCACAGACGTTGCCTCTCGTGGTCTCGATTTGCTCTCCGTTACCCATGTTATGAATTTTGACTTGCCTAAGCAGGCAGAAGAATATGTCCATCGTATCGGTCGTACAGGACGTGCTGGGTTTAAAGGCACTGCGATTTCATTTGTTGGCCCTAAAGATTGGGATAGCTATGTGGCAATCAAAAACTACCTTGATGAGCCACTACGTTTTGAAGAAGTCTCTGGTCTTGTTGGTAAATTCAAAGGACTTAAGCAAAAACCACAGCAGAGTAAAAATCGCCCTGCTGCGTCTACACCAAAGCAAACAAGTAAACCTAAGAAAAAGCCGGTGAAAAAATCACAACCGAGAAAAGTGGTCCCGCCACCGATTGATATTGACGGTACTATGCCGATGCGTCGTAAACCAAAACCACAAACTGACGAGGAATAACCATGTTAGGTCAAATCAAAATGTTAACCATTGAAGAGCTTACCGCGGAAGGCGCTTATTTAAACGGTGGTGAGCTTGGTGATGTGTTTCTTCCTCGAACAGAAGTGCCAACGCATACCGAAGAAGGGGATTCTGTCGAAGTATTTATCTATTTAGATAACTTGGGACACGCAACGGCAACAACCAAAAAGCCACTTGCACAAGTCGGCGAATTTGCCCTGCTTCGCGTAAAAGAGATCAATAAGGTTGGTGCTTTTATGGATTTGGGCATAGATAAAGACGTGCTTGCCCCATACAATGAACAAAAACCAAAAATGCGCGATGGTTACAGCTATTTAGTGAAGTTGTATCTCGATAACGCCAGTAAACGCATTTGTGCGTCTAGTGCGCTGGGTAAGTTCTTAGGTAAATCAAAAGCCAAGTACGAAAAATTCGAAGAAGTAGACCTAATTGTCGCGGCAAAAACCGATCTTGGCTATAAAGTGATCGTCAATGAAAAACATTTTGGATTGGTCTTTTTCAATGATGTATTTAAGCGCATGTATATCGGTCAGCGCATGAAAGGCTTTGTAAAAGCGGTTCATGACGAAGATAAGATTGATATCGTGTTAGAAAAGCCAGGTATTGGTAAAGTAAAAGACCTTGCGGAAATCATTTATAGCAAGCTCGAAGAAAGTGGCGGTTATTTACCGCTGGGCGATAAGTCAGATCCTGACGCCATCAAGCGTACTTTCTCTACCTCTAAAGCTAACTTTAAAAAAGCCATCGGTGGTTTATTCAAAGATGGCCGAATTGATATCGAAGCGACTTCTATTTCAATTCGCAAGTCTTAAGCACAAGCAAATAATAAGCAAGTCTCAACCTGAGACTTGCTTGTTACATTACGCTTACTTCAAGCATATCACGCCATTTATCTACCGCTTTTAATCCCAGTTCAAATCCCAATTTATAATCAGATTTTAAGGTTTCAGGGCTTGAGCCTAAAATCATGGATTCCAATGGTCTACTGGGCGCTATTTGAATGACGTTAACATCCTCAGGTGGTGAATTCATAAAGTTAACCGCATCGGCATAGCGGCTTTGATAGTGATGATACATTTCGAACATTCGAGGAGATTGATTAACCCGCCGCATGATTGGCTTTAAGCGCTCAAGCACTGGCATTTTGCCGTCGTCATGTGCCTCTATGGTTCTGATCACCCAAATCGTCTTTGCCCCTTGACTGTGTGCCCAGCGCACGGGTAAAGGATCGGCTACGCCACCATCCATCATACCGTGCCCTGCAACTTTAACGCCTGGACGATACAAAAAAGGGATTGCACTAGAAGCCTTTAAATGGGTAAACATATTATCGTGCCAGGTATGCAAATAATGTGGTTCAAGCGAGTCGAGGTGACTTGCAACCGCATAAAAATTGCTCTCAGGTGTGAGATAGTTAGGCTCGGTAGGAAACCGTACTTTGCCACTGTGCTCTACTTGCTGAAAATACCAGTCCAAGTCAATAACGTTCCCACCGGTAAAAAATCGGGCAGGACGGAAAAACTGCTGCTCTGTTGTCAGAGATTCGATGGCGGTTTGCGCATATTGGCTTGCGCGAGCGCAGTAAGCCGCGAGATTTTGTGCGCCCGCTGAAACACCGACTTTTAAATCAAAAGGCGTAAATTTTTTCTCAAGAAAAGCATCAAGCACGCCCGCTGTAAAAATGCCTTTTTGACCTCCGCCCTCCGCGATAATTGCAGAGCGTATGTTATTTGTCATGTTGTGCTCTATTTGCCATGTAAACCTGTACACATCTTATTTCTTTGTGGGCAAAGAGCGTAAATTTCAAGCTTTCATGGCACTTAGCAATTAAAAATGCCCTGCTGAACAGAAACGTTCAAGCAGGGCTTTCATACATAACATCCACATTGTGACTAATATGTGGTTAGAGTTTGCTTACTGAGCTTTCTACTGGTCGTTTTAAAAAACAGACTAATAACGCGGGTAAAATGGTGAGCGTGACGATAGTTGCCATGGCAATACCACAAAGCACTATCATGCCAACGCCTCGATAAAGCTCAGATCCTTCTCCTGGAATAAACACTAATGGCGCAAGACCACATAGGGTTGTCATCGTTGACATCACAATCGGTTTTAATCGCGTTTGTAGTGCTGAGATCACCGCGTCGTATACACTCATCGCGGTACTCTCAAGATTTCTGCGGCTTTGATCCACTATCAGAATAGGGTTATTAACCACAGTCCCTAACAAGATTAAAAAGCCAAGCATAGTGATCATATCAAAAGGCTGGTGGAAGGTGCCTGTTATGCTACCAATACCATTAATCGCAATTAGTCCAAGTAATCCCCCGGCCATGCCAAGCGGCACTGTTGCCATAATAAATAACGGATAGCCCCAATGCTTGAAGATTGCAACAAGTAATAAGTAACACAACGCTAATGCAACGATAAAGTTACTGCCCAGTGCTTCTTTAGTTTTGTCTAACTGATCGGCAGCACCACCGATACTTACATTAACACCAGGGAGCAGATCGCCCTGCCTTTGAAGCTGCGGTAATAATTCGGTTCTTACTAATTCCTGCGCTTCCTCTAGCGCGACATTTTTTGGTGGAATAATATATACAGTCACGGTTCTTCGACCATCAACTCGACGCAAACTATCACTGTCTGCTTTTTCTCGTAGATCGGCCAAAGCGCTTAGCGGGATCAGCCCAGCTTTCGTGACAACTGGAGACTGCGCTAATTGCGAAAGACTTTGCTTATTACCCGACTCAGAAAATAAAAAGACGTCTACTTTGTCATCGTCTAAGATCAACTCGTCAACATAAGCGCCGTCACTCAGGGCTGCGACCGTATAGCCGAGTTCGTCAGCACTCATACCCACTTCAGCCAACCGTTGCCACCTAGGTTGAATTTCTATTAGCGGCTGGTCGAGTGTCAGAGAAGACGGTGCTGAATCCACTTGTGGATTATCAAAGACCTCCCCCGCTAACCGATACACTGCATCTGCCGCCCGGTAGAGCGCCGTTTGATCTGTACCGCTAATATCCAATGCTACCGCTCTTGAACCGCCATCATTACTTGAGATAATCGAGCCTCTAGACGAGAACGCACGCATTCCCGGGTAGCTTCTAAACTTGGTCGTGATTGCCTCCATCATTTCATCGATATGATCACTGTTATATGGTTCACTCAATAGCCAAATGCTGCCAACACCAACAGACATCGAATAATACTTTAAAGGTGGCAATGACGTTTTACCCGATACAAAGTCGCTGTCATCATTTTCCAAGTGCTTGTTTAAATAAGGAAGTAGTTCATCGCCGATCTTTTGCATATGGCTGAGATTATAGCCCGGTGGCGCTATCATCATAGAGAACGCTTTTGGCTCCTCTCCCTCAGGCAAATATTCAGCTTTAGGCATAAATAACCATGCACCACCGAGTAACAATATACAGCCCAATACAATACACACGATGCGAGCTCGCGGACTTGATAACATCGCCGGAATAAACGTTGGCAGTTTAGGCGTGGACAACATGCCACTGGAGATCTCCTTACAGGCAAAATTTGCGTTTGCCGCAGGTACCACAAACAAGGCAACCAACATAGAAGCGATGATTGCAGCTGAAATCGCTATTGCGACATCGGAATACAGCTGTCCGGCTTCTTGCTGAATAAACAAAATAGGTGCGAATACCAACACTGTGGTTAGAGTTGAAGCGAGCACCGCAGGCCATACCTCTTGAACACCGATAATGGCTGCTTGAAGTTTGTCGAGACCTCGGCGTCTTGCTTGCTCTATGTTTTCAAGTACAACGATAGTGTTATCAACCGTCATGCCAATAGCGAACGCAACGCCGGCGAGGGAAATCACGTTGATCGTTCTGTCAAATAGCAACAGACCCAAAAATGCCGCGATGGTGCAAATTGGTACGCCCATCACACCAATAAAGGTTGAGCGTGGGCTCTTTAAAAACCAAAACATCACCAGAGTCGCAAGCACCGCACCCAGTGCTAAATTAGTCCAAACATTTTCAACGGATCCTTTAACGTAACGAACATCATCGCTCAATAGCGTCAGTTGCAATCCATTACTTGCGAGCATATCGCGATTGATGCGAGCCACCACCTCCATCATTTCTTCTTTAATCGCCATCACGTTAGAACCGCTTTCTCGTCTTACCGAGAGCATTAATGTTCGTTCACCATTGTTATAAGCAATATCACGTACTTCATAATGATCAAGCTTTACCTGAGCGATGTCTTTGAGCTTAATTGTTGTGCCCGCACGGTGACTGACTACCAGCTCTTCTAGCGCTTTAGCTGACTCAAAGCGGCCAACCATACGCAGCAAATAGCGCCGTTTACCACTGTCTATATCGCCGGCAGAGGCATCTTGGTTGCGACTGCGTATTGCATTTCTAACGTCAACTAAGCTAATTCCACGACTCGCCAATTGTTCTTGATCGACCAAAATTTGCACCTGATAGAGTGCACCACCGCGCACACCAACCTGAGATACTCCACTAACTCTCTCCATTTCTGGACGGATAAAGTCTTCGGCGTAATCGCGAAGCATATCGATATCAAGATTGAGTGGATTTCCCGGTTGCGGCTTTAAATTAAAAAACATAAAGGCATTGCTCGAAAACGCACTGCTGTACAATACCGGCTGGTCGACGTTTTCAGGGTAGTTTGGCACTTGAGATAACGCGTTGCTCACGTTTATGAGCGCTTCGTTGACGTCGACACCAAATGGAAACTCAAGCTCTATCTCAGCCTCACCTGTATTTGCATAACTAGACATGCGCTTTAGATTCGCAAGTGAGCGAAGATACCTTTCTTGCTCAATAAGTATCTCTTTCTCGACATCTTGTGGCGTTGCTCCGGGCCAATTAGTCACCACAGTGATGGTTCTTACTTCAAGATCTGGGATCATTTGCACCGGTATTTTAAATGCGGCAACAATGCCCAATATCGAACAGATCAATACCGTGACCGCAACTAAAATGGCATGATTTACACTGGCTCTTAACATCACCCGCTCCTATAAACCCGGTACAATGTTTAATGCCTGGCCTTCTTGCAATAACTCATTGCCTTCGACCACCACTTTTTGCCCTACCTCTAAGCCGGATAGAACTTCAATATGACCATTAATTCGCTCACCAATTTTTACGTTTAACCGCTTTGCTTGACCGTCAACGGCCACAAAGACACTAAACCCACCATCGGGATGACGTAAAATCGCATCGCTAGGAATAATCACGCTTTGATCTTGTGCTCGAATTAGCGGCAGTTTCGCCGTAGCCGATGCGCCCACACGCAACTGTGCATCTTTTGGGATAGCCAATCTTAATAGAAACGAGCGACTGGTTTTGTCGACGACCGGAAGCTTTGCCAATACATGAGCTTGATGCTGCACGCTTGGCGCGCTTGCAACACTAAAATTAACGACACGGCCGAGGTTAATAAGTTGAAAGTATTCTTGTGGTACTTGCAAATCGAGCCATAGGGTATCGCTACTCACTAATTCAAACACCGTTTGTCCACGAGTCACCCACTCACCTAAATTAACTGTGCGCTTTGCAATCACGCCCGTAAAAGGCGCTTTTAATTGATGGCGGTTAACAAGTTCTCGCTGATATGCGATGTTAGCTTTTGCTTCTAAAAGAGAGGCTTCTGATGCTTGTAACTTAGCCTGTCTGTCAGCAAGCTCAGTTTGCGCAAATAATTTTTGCTGCGATAGAGACTGTGCTTCTTTTACCAACCTTATCGCATTGTTACGATCGACTTTGGCGCGCTCAAGTGCGGCTTCTACACTTTTCAGCTCAGCTTTTACTAAAGCTGCATCGAGACTTAAAAGTACAGCATTTGCTTCAACAATATCACCGGCTTCAGCTGAAATCTTAGTTACTACACCATCGGTTAAACTTGACACTTGTGCGTGTTGTGCTGCACTAATTGAGCCCGTTAAAGACAATGTTCGTTCAAGCTGTTGTTGCTTTACATCAGTGACCACAACGTTGACCGCTGCAGCATAGAGATTAAAAGATAACAGGGAGAGTAATATTAATGCGCATTTCATGTCGTTCGTTCCAATTGTAATACCTATTTCATTCAACACGTAAACCATCAATGATACGTATTGATTTTTACTTAGCTTGGTGTGCTTTAAATTTCTATCTTGCTACTTATACAGAGATAAATTAGCTTTCATTTTATGCAAGATTAAGTCGCTAAAATGTCATCACATTAACACAAATAGCAATCATTACTATCTAAACAAGCTGAGCTACACAAAATGTGCTGCGTAATAGGGGAGAAAAGTTAGAATAGCCAAGGGATAGCCGCTATAGCAGAAAAATATGAGGCGAGCTCTCAACCCCTCGCCTACTTTTTGATATGCGGATTTAGTTTAGAGGCTGCGTTAAGTCTAATTGGTATAACGCGAATCCTTGGTCATTCGTCTTACCCGTTGGCAAGATATGATTAAATTGCTGACTATAGGTTTCAGCATCCGCACTCGTTGAACTAAAGAACTCAATATTCGCGCCAACCACAGGTACAAATGACCAATTCATATCTGCCGATGGATCAAGTCCTGCAGCACCAACTTGGTCGCTAACAAAAGTAATATAGTCAGCAATGACCTGGCGGTTCTCATTTGGCGAGTCAACAACGATTTTATCTCCGTTTATATTTGGGAAATTACCGCCACCAGATGCACGATAGTTATTCGTTGCAACCAAGAATACTTGGTCATCCTTCACCAACTCACCTTGATACTTCAATGCCTTAATGCGGTTACCGTTCGACACTTTTTCACCGTTTGCCGCGTAGCGTGCGGGCTCGGTGATATCGATTTGATACGTTACGCCATCAAGGACATCATAGTTATATGAAGGAAAGTCTGGATTGATCAGCGCTTGAACGCCCTCTGTATTTGGTGTGATTTGATTGAACTGTCCTGCTGACATTTCAAGCCATTCGCGCACTTCGCTACCCTTGAGCTTTAGCACTTTAAGTACGTTAGGATAAATGTACATATCCGCAACGTTGCGATAGGCAATATCACCTGCAGGTATGGCGGTAAAGTCATCAGGCCCGCCACGCCCTGCTCTAAAAGGCGCACCCGCAGACAAAATAGGTAACCCATCAAGCTCGGTACCTTGTACGATTTTTGCCGTATACCATGCTTGTGCGTCAGTCACGATTTGGATTGATGGATCGTCATTCACTAATGCAAAATAGCTGTTCACTGTGTTGGTGATTTTAGCAAAAGGCTCATTCACCCATGCGCGAGTTTCAGCATGCTCACGATGTACCGCCGCTTCAATTGCGGCATCGCTTTCTACCAAAGATACGGTGTTACGATTTTCATCCGTTTCATAGATAGCTTTCAGCGTCGACTGTGAGTCAACCACCACCCATTTACCTGATTTAAATTGGATATCTAGGTCAATTACACCAAGATGATTGCCCCAAAAACCAGGCATTACAGCCGCAACGCCATTGATTGTGCCTTTATCGTTATCAACACCATGTGCCGCTAAGTCTACATAGCCCGAACCTGGGAAGTTTGCATGCGCGTGACCAAACATAATGGCGTCTATATCATCCACCTTGGACAAAGCATAAGATGCATTTTCAGCCATTGGCTTATCGGCTGACACGTCTAGGCCTGAGTGCGGAATAGCAACGACAATATCCGCGCCTTCAGCTTTCATCTTAGGTACATAGTGTTTTGCCATTTTTACGATGTCTTTGGCGATCACTTTGCCTTCAAGATTGGCCTTATCCCATTGCATGATTTGTGGTGGAACAAACCCGATGAAGCCGACTTTAATCACCTGAAGCTTGTCATTCTCATCAAAGAATTGTTTTTCTTGAATTAGGAAAGGCTTAAATAACGGCACATCATTTGTTTCATCTTCGTCGCCATCAACCTTAAACACGTTTGCACTAATATAGGGAAAGTTTGCGTCGTCGATTGCTTCTTCTAAAAATGCTAGACCAAAGTTAAACTCATGATTACCAATGTTTGCGACATCGTACTCTAGTGTGTTCATGGCCTTATAAACAGGGTGAACTTCACCTTCTTTGAGGTTTTTGATTTTCGCCATATAGTCGCCAAGCGGACTACCTTGGATCAAGTCGCCATTATCTACCAACATGGAGTTTTTAACTTGGCTTCGCGCTTGATGGATTAACGCTGCGGTTTTCACTAGACCCACCTTGTCATCTTGTTTGTCTGAAAAGTAGTTGTAGTTCAATACGTTTGCATGCAAATCTGTGGTTTCTAGTAAACGTAAAGATACCGCAGTGCCCTCTTTTGGAATATCAGGCCCTTTTGGCACATTTAAATCAACATCGTTATCTGAATCAGAGCAACCAGTAATAATGCTTGTGACACCGCACAGTAGTGCGATTGGAAGTAGTTTTGTTTTCATAAGTCCTTTCTTTGCTTTGTTTGCATACCCGTGCGCATGCTTTTAATTATTTCGGTAATACCAAATCACACCTCTTCTTATTCCACTTCATAGAAGCTGAACCTAGAAGCACAGCGAGTCGGGATAAACCGTTGTGTTTTACCTGGCGGGTGTCACTATACGAGGGAAAAAAGTCAGGAAAGCTAAGATTTTATGGCAGTTAGGTGCTAGAAGTATGACGCTACTAAGTCAGGAAAAGTGAGTTAACTTTAAAGTGATAAATATACAAAAAAGCCTCCATACCGGAGGCTTTAATTGTTTACTTTACATTTAGTGGTACTTAGTCTTCGAACTCTACCTTTTCAGCTTGAATATAAGTTTCACCATTTTCGGTTACTAAATAGCCTTCAACTTCTACATTTTTACCTGTTGCAATATCAGACTGACTGCCATCTTCAAACTGAGTTTGCTCAGACACTTTAATTTTTTGGCCAAGTACATAAAACATAGTTGATGAATCAACTTGCGTGATTGCCCCCTCAACTTCTACGTATTTTATTGCTTGAAACTTTAGCTCTTTAGCAACTACTGTCACGCCATCTGTGGTGTACCCTTCGACTTCAACTTCTAAACCATTGTCTAGTTTTTCAAAATTACCATTCTTAAACTCTGTGTTTGTGTTAACTTGAACACGCTGCGCGCCGAGATTGAACTGATAATCAAACGGAGAATCCTTAACTAAGCCTTCGATAACCCCCGCAATCTCTACTTCCTCGGCATCGTCATCATCAAATTCAACTTTCTTAGCCAACAATACGTTATCTTCGGTTAATACCCCTTCGACTTCAACTGAGACGCCATCAGCTAAGTTCTCACTGCTGCCATCTTTAAACTCAGTATTGTTATCCGTGGTAATTGAAATGCCATTCACCATAAACTCAGACGCTGAGACAAAGTTGGTGACGTTACCTTCAACTTCAAGCTCAATGCCGTCTTCAGATTCAATTTCAATTTTAAGCGCAAAAACTGAGCCGTCGGCACGCTGAATCGCTTTGACTTCAACGAAGTCGTCATTAACAAATATGCCGTTTTTAAACTCAGTGTTTTCATCAAAAAACACGGTTTTACCATTGAGGCTAAAAGTTGCATCAACAGGGTTAAAGTCCGAAACCTTACCTGTTAATTCAAAAGTTCGGTCATCAAAGTCGTCGTCCTTGTCGTCAACCTCAACTTTCGTAGCGATAAGTGCATCACCTTGGATCACATAGTCAACTTCCGCGATATCACCTGCCGCTATTTGTTCAAAAAATACAGTTAGATCAACATCACTCTCAAGCTCAAGTTCAGTTGCTCCATTGATGGCAAAGACCAGTTTACCAACAGTGATTGTCTGCTCAGCTGCATTCACAGCAGTAACTTTTCCTTCAACTTCATGCTCTTGCTGATCATTAAAATCACTCGCAGAGATGCGCTCTAAGTCTCTCACGACATAAGCATCTTCAAAGCCAAAAGCTTCAATTTCAACGACATCGCCAATATTAAGCTTCTCGAGTTTTAACTCTTTGTCCTCAGCATCTGACTCATCTTCAAATTGGGTATAGTTATCTACAAAATAACTGCTACCAAATACCGTAAGTGTTTGTGCTTCGAGATCAATTGCGTCAATTACGCCAGTTAGTTCTATTTCTGACTGTTTGTCGAAGCGCACTTTTTTCGCAATCAGACTATCATCTGTAACAACGGCAAGTACAAATACACGCATACCGACTTGTAAGTCGTCATCGTCGCCTTTCTTAAAGTCAGTCTCATCGCTCAATGTAAAAGTATGACCGCCAATTGCAAAAGCATCGTCATTGACTTGAGTTACTATTCCTTCGAATTTAGCCACCGCTCCCGGAGGCGCTGAATTGGCGCTTTCAACTTCGACGTTATCTGCAAGTAAAACGCCCTCTACAGGCAAGTTTGATGCTTCTACTTCTACTATTGCATCGTTTTCTATTATGCCTTCAACCGCTGTCGCTTGACTGTAATCAACAATAAGCGCGCCTAATTTAAATGTCTTGGCATCGAGGTTTAGTTCAGAAACCTTGCCTTCAACCTCAAACTCGCCATTTTGTTCTTCAACATCAATACGGGTAGCGATGTATTGACCCTGCCCTTGATGCAGCGCACTGATCTCAACAAAGTCTCCCGTATTTAACTCAGTAAATGCGGTAGTGAGCTTTGTGCGCTTATCAACACCAAATTCTTGACCTAAAACGGTAATTGTTTGATTTGCATAGTCTACTGCGGTCACTACACCTTTAGCGGTTGCATCGTAGGTAATAGAATCTGCAACCGCAAAGCCACCATCTGCTCCTTGTTTACCTTGTAAGTCAACCTGCATACCGACTTTAAGGTTTGCTTGTTGCTCTGGTGTCGTTTCATAGCGCACACCGTTCACATACACACTGCCAAATCCCGTTACCGTTCCCTCTGCATTGACTGATGTCCGGTAAGTGATGGTGATTGTTTCTTCTTCATTGCTGCTTAAATCAACGGTGATTAATTCTTCATTAGGTTGATAAAGTGCCTGATTTACAGAACGAGAGGTAGCGGTTAGCTTATATTCACCCGTAGCAAGCGCATTGAGTGTAGTGGTAGTAGAAATATCTTCGCTATAGCTTGAAGGACCTGTTAGCGTTAGGTCTGCCTCGGAACCTGCAGGTAAGCCCTGTACTATGACTTTTATTGAACCTTTGGCTCCGGTGTTATCGCCAGGTTGTGGATCGTCATCACTACCGCCCCCACATGCGACCAGAAGGCTACTTGATGCCAATAATGATGGTAATAACCATTTTCTATCCATTACATAATCTCCTAAATTTTTGGCTCATTTAGTACATGCAGCTGCTTTGCCACAAAAACTTAACATGCACTCTAGACGGCCAAAAATGAATACCCGCTTTATTACTGATACCTTGGTATCCACCTAATTGGAAACTGATATTAAATTGGTTTGCTTGTTGAAATAGCTATCATAATGAGAGCCGCGTAGCTGCAGATGAAAGTTTTTATAATTCATATCACCACACTTCCATGCGATTAATCTGGCAGTCATCTGCATCAAAGTACTTTTTCATCACCTCGGGAAATGGACCATTGCCGTGAGCATTCCTATTCTTTTAAAACGTATACTCCATAGCACTGTGATAGTACTCGTCAATCGGTTGAGTAATATCCATAAACCTATTCATTTGTGACCAATCGTGAGTATCGCCGCCCCCTGCAATACCAATACGATTTCCAAACCAATAGTGCTCGGGGTATTTTCTACAACTTAAGTAACCCGTTTGCATTGATGCGCTGCCTCGCATATTTTTTACTTCTGGACCAACAACATACTCTAGGTCTTCTATGGGGATATAAAATGGCTTTCTG
>NZ_PNDS01000188.1 GCF_005886535.1 Pseudoalteromonas sp. S2755 | reverse complement strand
AGCTGCATTCTGCCAGTGTCTTGATGATGATGCCATGTCAAACCATCTGCAGGATCTTTTGATGGTGGCTTTTTCATTATATGTGCTACTTGCTCATCATTTAAACCTAGAGTCTTGGCTAGACTTGGGTTTCTCTCTAATTGTATAGCAAGATTTTTATTTGCTTCTTTAAAGTGTTCTGTGGCTTTGCCAGAGCCTATATGATGATCCGATATGTGAGTATCAAATTTACTCTCAAATATGGGGAAACCATTCGAATCATATTGTAATTTCTTTCCTTTTCGGTGTAAGTACCCATTTTCATCCAAGTTATTTTTATTTCTAATTGTAATTGCGTCAGAGGGTTGTCCACCAATAGGGATAACCTTGCCATCAGAAGTGAATTTAGGCTTTCTAGCTAGATCATTTATTTTATTTACACTATCGGGATCTACAATTGTGTTTCTGTTGACAACATTAGACCCAGGCAACTCATTCCCTTTTGGCGGCTCCAACTCATCGGCTTTGGCTTTGGTGGGCTTATCAGTGACGCCTCGAATTGGTGGTTGGCCTTGATACTCATCCAGCGCTTTATTAACTCGCTGTCCGATTTCTTGGGCGGCTTGTTGCATATGCTGGTCGATTTTGGGGGTGACCTCGTCTAGGCGCTTTACCGTGGCTTGCATGCCTTCGATGGCGGCGTCTGGGAGCAGTAGGTCGTAGTGCCAGCTGGTAGACATGTCATCAAGTGAATCGCGCAGGCCTTTGACGATGTTTTTAACTTCCGTGGCGGATTGTTTTCCTAGGTCTTGCCAGTTGATGTCTCTTAGGTATTTAACTGGGTCGCCTTTGCCGAGCTTGCGTAAAACGGCAAGCGCAGCAGAGAGGGATTCTCCGGTATTTTTTAAGATAACCTTACCCACGCCTTTGACGGCTGAGCCCACAACTGGTACTAAACCAATACCCGTTAGGGTAAAGGCAAGCCAAGCGTCGGTGTCGTTGGCCTCATCATCGTCGGTCAGTAACATGACATTGGCAATGATATCTCGTAAATCCATGACTTGGTCGATAATCGGTATCATGGAAATCAAGGTACCTACCACGATTTGTGACGTGGAGGGGTTTTGATTAAAGTCGCCTTGTAATGTGCCCCATAACCAATCACCTGCTTGGGTTGCAATGCCATTGGCTTCTATCAGTGGTGCGGTATTACCGCTGCGTACCATTTCAGCCGCTTGCGCTGGGGTGATTTGTCCATACAGTGGGTTTTTAGGGCGATTATCTTCTGGTAGGTAATCGCGCTTGTCCTCACCATATTGCACGGTGTATTGACCGGGCGGTGCATTCTCAATTTTTGCTTTACCGCTGTCATCTAAGTTGCCGGTCAACTCTGTGCCGTTTGCAAATCGAACGGTATAAGGTGCGCCCATAATTGGGCTGCCATCTTGATAGGTATAAGACAGCTCAATGGTACTGCTCATCATGGTGGCGATGCCATCGGCGGCCAGTGAGAGTCGAGCATTCTCAGAGAGTGCTTGAATTTGTGGCACACTCGGCATCGTGGCGCTTTGTTTACCACCAATATCTTGCTCCATGCTGCCGTCAAACACGGTCATGGCTTTGCCTTTTAACGTCAGTAACTTGTCTGCAAAGATGTTGACGTTACCACTTGAGTCAATGCTGATTTCACTGCCGCCATTGGCAAGGGTGAGGTTGCCAGAGCCACTGCCTTCAATCGTGATATTACCTTGGCTTTGAATGATTTGACTTCCCGCGGGAGCGGTAATGGTAAGGTTGTTGTCTGCCTTAAGGTTTATATCGCTTTGGATAACACTGCGATGACTCCGGCCCGCCTTAAGGGTGATATTTTGTTCGGCGCTGACGTCAATTTGATTGGCGGTGACGTCTAGGTTGGTTGCTGCATCGGCAATCACCGACTTTTTACTCTCCAGTGCCAGTTGTTGTTTGGCGCTGGCGATAAAGGTTTTATTGGTGAGTAGTCGAATTGCGCTTTTAACACTGCCAAGTTGTATGTCTTTGGCTGCAAAAATGTTCATCGCGCCAAGCTGTGCCTGCCTGTGATT
>NZ_PNDS01000187.1 GCF_005886535.1 Pseudoalteromonas sp. S2755 | reverse complement strand
CAGTTGTTGTTTGGCGCTGGCGATAAAGGTTTTATTGGTGAGTAGTCGAATTGCGCTTTTAACACTGCCAAGTTGTATGTCTTTGGCCGCAAAAATGTTCATCGCGCCAAGCTGCGCAAGCCAGTGAATATAAGGCTGCTTTTTATCCCCATGTAACACCAAGTGCTGGTTGCCCGCTAAGGTTTGCAGCACAATATGTGGGGTATTTAGAGTGTCATCAAACATCAACAGGTTTTGGCCGCGAGAGCACAACACGTTTTGTGCGTTATTGGCACTGGTAACAACGGATGGTTGGGTATCGTTAAGGGCAAAGCCTAAAATATAACTTTGGTCAGGGTCGTTGTTCATACAACCGATGAGCACATTACTGTCTGGCAGGAGTGGAAAGTGTAACCCCGTCGGTTGCTTTTGGCCGCGACAGGCATATTGTGTGAGGCGCTTTACTGATTCAGCCACCTGACTATCAAAATGTACTTGCGTGGCATATTGCCCTTGTGTATCTAGATGAGGATTGGTCTTTGACCCCGACAGCGAGCGTACCGTGGCGGTAAACACCATCGGTTTAGGGCTATGCTCTGGGGGCGCGATACGTATTGGCTCACCTCGTGGTACACACACCGACTCGCTATGATATGCAACTTGCTTAGGGTCATTGGCACTGCCTTGCTTATACACCTGTTTACTGCGAATACAGGTATAATCGCCACCTTTCGCTGTGCCCAATTTACCATTTAACGAAAACGAATAACCGGCATTGGCTTCGGCTACGTTCCCTACCAGCGTGACTTCATTTTTACCTTGTTGATAGGCAAGCTCGAGATTGCCGGTGCGCTCAAATTGCTCAGCGGGATTGTGTGCAGCAGGCTCAAAATAGCTACGCTGCGCCGAGCTGACCGAGGTTGGCGGATGGGCATTCATATGCACTTGGGAGCCACCCATTCTAAAACGATGGCGACTTTGGCACTGCGTAAACCCAACAAAGCCGGTTTCATGTTCGTGAACCATGCCATCTTTATCCGTTACCGAC
>NZ_PNDS01000186.1 GCF_005886535.1 Pseudoalteromonas sp. S2755 | reverse complement strand
TTGATAAAGAGTGCGGACCAATACACAGGACTACTTCCTAGTGTGCTGCGATTGGTTTTTATTTGCGCGCTATTGTTACATAAAAGACAAGCATTTTTAACCCATTTTTTTATTCAGCATTCGAATGGTTATCTTTTGGCATAACGGACTGTTTTTACATCTCAAGCCAAATGAAAGCGGTGTCAGCTTGCCCTCCTTGGCAGATATCAAAGCGTATCCATGCGCTCCTCGTTCATTCTTTTTAAACGACGAAAAAGAACGAACCAAGAAAACGTCGCCCCAACATCACACTTAATCCTCAAATCCTAAGCCGACATAGTGCAACCGTCTTGTAAGGCACGTCCCTGTGCCTGACAAGACTTGGCCGACATCCTGTCGGCACATTGCATATCGACTTATGATTTTCGGGTGTGATGAAGGGGGAAATAAGTTGTCTGTTAGCTGTCCACAAAGCCATCAGAAACATAGTTGCTTGCAAGCACCACAAGAATTTATCAGCGTCTTGTGTCTCCCTCATCACACCCGAAAATAAATTGCCAATGAGTCATTTCAACGCATGGATGCGTGAAAAGCGGTGACAGGGCCAAGGATGGCCCTTACACCGCGGTGACGTTCATATTGGTAATTTACTTGAGGAGTATGCGTGATGTTGGGAGTGCCCTTTCTTTTGCGCAACGATTCTTTGGGCATCAAAGAAAAGTATGTCGTAGCCCATGGATGGGCGTCGAAACCAGTCAGGGACAGTGGTTTAAACCTATGATTTCAGCTTTTTAGCATGCGTTGTGATAGATAGAATAGCCCATAGTTCAACACCGGCTAAAATACTTTTTATCGTCGGATAGTTATAAAAAACCCAGTTCCAGTCCCAAAATTGCTTGGCGAATTCTTCATCGAAACCAAGGTAATCAAGGTTGCGAATAAAGTTTTCAAACATCGCTAACAAGACCACTAAAATAAACAACAGACTTACGGTCATTAACGTCATATCAGAGATAGTAAAATGTACGTTTTCACAAGATTTATTACGCATTCTAAGTATTACTCTAGAAAGCGCTGGACGATATGCTAAAGCAATAAAGTGAGCTACATCGGTTATTAAATGGATCGTATAAATACGTGTATTTTTCCAAAGGTATAACGAGTCTTCATGCAACGCAAAGACATTAAAATGGAATGCTGCATACCCTAGTATCATTATAACTAATTGAATTGCACAGATATGTACAGCATTCACATTGTCTCGATACCAAATCATGATCACAATAAGCGCCGTAATAACGCCCAAACGATCTAAAAAAGGATGATCTAAATACAGAACACTTAGAAGGGTAAAATGCAATGCTAATAGCAGCTTCATAGTTTCAGGATCAAAGCCTTAAATGTTATTTTAAAAATAATTTTGTAGCTAAATTCAGTGACGGAGGTACTAAACTGCCACACTAAACACGGATTATACATTCAAGATTGAATGTATAACACTAAAGCGGTCACAGTTAAGAAAGGTAAGTCTATTTTTTAGAAGCAAATTTATCATTTCTATGTGTATCTTGCTCAGCATCACATTCCCTGATTTGATGCATCAAACCTTTAATATCGATAGAGCAATAGATACATATTTGCAAAAACTGATCGACTCTAGGCTGACCGACACCGGTTTCCCAATTTTCTATCGTCCTGAGAGACACACCAATTTTATCTGCCATTTTTTGCATGGAGACCCCTTTACGCTTTCTAAGTGCGCGAAGGTCATCACCTGATATACTGTTTTTAAAGAAAAACAAAGCTGTTATATCCCTGCTAAAATGTTGTAATTAACATTGAAATACAAAACTTGCTGCAAAAGCTTTCTGCATTTCAACTATTATAGAGCCTGAAACTCCTAGAGGATAACAAAAAAACACAAAAAATCAACAACACTTAACAGGCTTTAGTTTTTATAAATGCCGATTATTTCGGCACACCTAGCAAATATAACAGTTGTAACAAAGATCCTTCACAAATAGCCGCGTCGGCATTTTCTACCACTTTTGGTTTACCATGGATTGCTACACCTAGCTGGGCGTTTGCCATCATCACTAAGTCATTTGCGCCATCACCAATGGCAACTGTTTGAGTCATTGGGATTGCATATTGGGTTGCAAGTTGACCTAGCACTTCTGCCTTTTTGTCGGCATCGACGATATCTCCTAGCACTTTGCCAGTGAGCTGCTCATTTTCCACCTCTAGGGTATTGGCAAATACAGCGTCTAGCTGGAGTGGCTCTATCAATGATTCTGCAAACCATGTAAAGCCACCCGAGGCGATGGCAAGATGCCAGTGATGCTGTTTGAGCGCCTGACACAACAGTTCTATGCCGGGCATTAGCGGTAAGTTTTCTTTTAATGATTGAATTTGTGATAACGGTACGCCAGAAAGTGATGCAACGCGGCGGTGTAGACTTTCAGAAAAAGAGAGTGCCCCGGCCATTGCCTGTGCGGTGACAGATGCCACTTCATCATATCGGTCGGCCAATCGAGCAATTTCGTCAATACATTCAATTTGAATTGCGGTGGAGTCCATATCCATCACAAGTAACCCAGGCTCTGCTAAAGTAGGAGCTTGTGTTATAATCGCACCTTGCGCATTAATGCTTTTGGCAAAATGCCTCACCTCAGCCTTACTCGGCATTTGCGATGCGTTAAAACGCATGCCCAATGCAACTGGGAGCTGTTCATGAGGTTGATATGCCGTAAAATAAGTTTGCTCGATAGCAAATGTTCGAAGAAATTTCGCGACTTCCACAAGGTGTTGCAATTGTATATTTAGGCCAAAAAAGCATATTGATTGAGCTGTTGTCTCAGGTAATTGATTTACTTGTGTGAGGCTTATGTTACCTTGGCAACTATACCAATGATCAAGCGCCATATGTTCCTGAATTGGTGTGTTTAGTGCACTATTAGCGAATTGAATGATTGACGGCATAAGTTGCTCCTTGATAGCGTTAAGCCGATTTTTAACATGATTGCGCTAAGCTGTCAGCACTAGACCTTAGCAAAAGCGGGCAATATGCGATAAATATGAAAAATTTACATGTATTAGAAGTGTTAAACTCAACCCGAGGGCGCAGATTGTTTCGCCTGTGCATCGCCGCAACATGCTTAATTATGGTGACTTGGCTTGCGTTTAATACCAGCTTTGAATCTCATCGTTTGCTCCATAATGGCGCCGACCTTACCGCAAGGAGCCTCACCAAGCAGCTCGCAAAAAATGTGGCATTGCCCCTTTCTCGTAGTGATACGCCAAGACTCAGCGCACTGGCAAATCACCTCGCTAGCGATGACTTTGTACTTCAAGTTGCGATTTATGATTATCAAGGACGCTTTGTTGTTGGTAACGACGGTAATTCCTCACCCACGGATTATCAGCAACTACCTCAAACCTTACCTGGGCTAAGCAAAACCAAAAGCATTATTTCTGAACCAGTATATACGCCGATGGGACAGCCTCTTGGGTTCGTCAATATGGTCTATCTGACAGAAGCTGCTATGTCTCAAAGCCACTCTCATTTCCACGAACTTGGACGAGTCGTTTTACTGATGCTGGTGATTACGATGGTATTCACATGGCAAATAGGTCGAGCATTAAAACGCTGGGAAGTAAAACGCAAAATTCGCAAGAAAGTAAAGATGCTACCAGCACCAGACGAAAGTAATAATAAATTAGAACAAGGCTAACGCTGTTAGCTGTGTAAATAAATTGATAATATAACAACCAACATAAAATAAGAATTAATGACAAGGGATATGAACAGCAAGCTTTTTGTTACCCCAAAACCAAATCCAAATGCGGAGCTTAGGTTATTTTGTTTCCCATATGCTGGTGGCTCTCCCGCCATATTTTCATCTTGGATCGAAAAAGCAGATGAAAATGTTGAACTCGTTTTTGTTCAGCTTCCCGGGCGTGGCGCCCGTCTCGTAGAGCCCGCCATAGATAACATGTCCGAAGTAATTGAAGAGCTGATGTTTTACCATGACTACATTACCAGCAAGCCTTTTGCATTTTTTGGTCACAGCTTAGGCAGTCGCATTTCTTACGCATTGGCTTCTCAATTACTCGTAGAAAACTTACCAACGCCTAAAAAAATATTCGCATCCGCAAGCCGCGCACCACATTGCAAGTCTGGTAAACGTTTCTTACATGCTTTGCCACACGATGAATTTATCGCTGAGCTTCGTGACTTAAATGGCACACCAAAAGAAGTGCTCGAAAGCAAAGAATTGATGGAGCTACTTATCCCTTTGCTACGCGCGGATTTTAAAATTGCAGATACCTATGTTGCAGAGCAACGAGCCTTACCACTTCCCATTCATGTATTTCATGGCAGCGATGACGAGATAGTAGATGAACATATTGCAGCTTGGCAGGAGCTAACGACACAGCCATATCAGCTTACCGAATTTGCCGGTGGGCACTTTTTTATTCACCAATACGCTGATGAGATGATCTCAATTATTAATCAGCAATTGGCTTAAGTAGCTTTAATGCTATGCCAGAAAAGCATAAAGATCGCCGGGTGAACCGGCTCCTTCTTTAAAAGGTGAACAGCTATGTTACAAATCCAAAATAAGCGAGGAGAGAATGCGATTTAACTGAGATTGGTTAAACTCGCCACTTATCTGATAGATAACATCGCTTCCTTTTTTATTAATGTAAACCCTATCGTAGTCTTGATTTTCTCCCATAACGACAAAAGCAAAAATATCGCCGTTTTGGTACATACTCATCGGATTTTTTTCGTCTATGTCAAAAGCCGAGCGGAGCTTTGCTATGTTTTTTACTTTAGGATCTGAATGATACAGGACATGAAAAAATTCATTTACACTCATATTCAACTTTTTATGCATATCACCAAGTGAGATTTCCGGTGGGTTTAACGCAATTGCCAACTCATTTTGATCTTGGCTAGTTACGACCACAGTTTGGTTACTTAGCTCTAAAAAGTTAATTTTTGATAGTGTCGTGCTATCTACACAATAAACCAGATCAACAACTCTGATATGGACCTTATTACTACAAGATAAGCTTGGAAAAGGGTTCACTTTTTGTGACGCAATTATCAGGTTTGAGGTGAACGTTAACGCGGCAAGTAAAATTATTTTAAACATAACAACTCAATCCCTGTTGTGATTAATTCTAGTTTTGTTCTGTAACTGTTGGTGATTTCTTAGTTCGGCCTGAGATTAACCCCGTACAAGCGAAAACCTCTTAATGGTATGTTTAAGCTTTTTCGTCCAAAAAATATGAGAACTGAAATTAAGTGTATAAGCATTAACCAGAAGTGAACACGTTAAGGTTATATTATGTTATGCCCTAGAGCGAGGCATGAAATTACTGATCTATATCGCGTTTAAAGCTTAAAGATCGCCGGGTGAACCGGCTCCTACACCTGCTTTTCTATTGCTGGTAGAAATGGGTAAAAGCATCAAGATCGCCGGGTAAACCGGCTCCTACACGGGTTATCTATTGCTGATAGGTATGGCTTTATATCCCATTTGTGATATTGACTCGTAGGTCGAGATTTATCTCGACATCATAAATTCACCTCAAACCAAACAACTGCGTGGTATTTCGATAGAGCGCTGAGGCAATCTCGCTCGGGGTTTCGCTTCGATATTCACAAAGCCAATCAAATACTTGGACGACTCGCTTAGGAGAATTCGGCCTCCCCTGATAACCATGTAACGGCATCGACGGCGAATCGGTTTCCAATACTAAGCTTTCAAGCGGCAGCTGTGATATTACCTGTGCTGTTTTTTCGCCTCTTGGATAGGTGATTGTGCCACCTACTCCGAGCTTAAAACCCTGAGCAATATAATATTCGGCCTGTTGCTTTGAGCCTGAAAAGGCATGGATCACCCCACCATACTTTGGTTTAACACCTTTAAAAGCAGCAGCAATTAGGTGATGACTTTTACGGTGATGGACGATTAGCGGAAGCTTTACCTGATTACTCAGTGCGATATGCGCTTCAAACAGCGCAATTTGCCGCTCAAGCGCACCGCAGGTTGTATCAATGCCGCACTCTCCTATCGCACACAGTTGGGTACGATTGTGCACTACATACTCTACCAACGCAGCCATATCGTCGTCGCAGTGTTCGCCAATAAAATAAGGATGTAATCCCGCGGCGATTTCACATTGAGGATGATGTGCTTGAAACTCAACAAGCTTTAGAGACTGCTTGAGCGTAACGCCGGGCACGACAAAGCGTTCAACACCATTGCTATGGGCAGCTTTGATATGGGTAACTAGGTCATCTGCCAACTCGCTGAAATCGAGGTGACAGTGACTATCTATAAAGGCGAATTTATGGGTTGAGCCGCTCAATTTCCCAACTACCATCGGCTTGCTTCACATACATAAAGCGATCGTGAAGACGGTGCTCTCCACCTTGCCAAAACTCAACTTTAGTCGGCTCCACGCAATAACCGCCCCAAAAGTCAGGTAGTGGGATTTCGCCTTTAGCGAATTTGTCTTTCATGCTACTAAAGGTTTGCATCAAGGCTTGACGAGATGACACGGGGCGCGATTGCTGAGACGCCCACGCTGCAAGCTGACTTTCTTTTGGTCGTGATAAGAAATACTTGGCAACACGACTGGTTGGTAACGGAATAGCTTCACCGTACACAATAACCTGACGCTCAATTTCATGCCACGGAAAGTGTAAGCATATCTTGTTGTTTTGTTTTAATTCTTGCGCTTTGCGTGAACCGGTATTGGTAAAGAAGACAAAACCGTGCTCGTCTACATGCTTGAGTAAAACAATGCGTTGAGACGGCTGACCGTGCTCGTCGACCGTAGCGACGACCATCGCTGTTGGGTCAGTAAAGTTAGCATCAATCGCCTGCTGTAACCAGGTTTCAAACTGCGCAACAGGTGTGTCTTTTAGCATCTCACGACGTAAACCATCTTTGGTATATTCTCTGCGAATGTCTTCAAGTTTCATCACAATTTCCTTAACAAAAAAAGCCGCTATAAAGCGGCTTTCAGTATACATTAATGCAAGTTAAAACGAACTTACATTTGCTCCATCACTTCGATACCAAGCAAATCTAGGCCGGTTTTCAGTGAGTTAGCAACCAGATTACATAACAAGAGGCGACTTTCGCGAACGTCTGCTGCTACATCATCTTTCAAAATTGGGCACGCTTCATAGAATGTCATATACAAGCTCGCGAGCTCATATAAATAACTACATAATACGTGTGGCGTTGCTTCGCTGATCATCAGATCAAGTACTTCTTCAAGTTGCAGCAGTTTAAGTGCAAGTGCCTTTTCCTGCGGTGCTTGAATTTGAATGCGACCAGTTAGGCTGGCGCTATCCATGTTTGCCTTACGGAAAATACTACGAACACGAGTGTAGGCGTACTGCAAATATGGCGCTGTGGCTCCTTCAAAACTCAGCATCGTATCCCAGTTAAAGATATAATCACTGGTTCTGTGTTTTGACAGATCGGCGTACTTCACCGCACCAATACCCACTTTACGTGCTATTTCTTGGCGTGCTTCATCAGATAGGTCTGAGGCCCTGTCAGCAAGCTTTTCTGTCGCACGACTCACCGCTTCGTCAAGTAAGTCTGACAGCTTAACCGTACCGCCAGTACGTGTTTTAAACGGTTTGCCGTCGTTACCCATCATTGTACCGAACAGGCTTGGCTCGTAGCTGGTTTTGTCTTTTAAAAGACCCGCTTTACGTGCTGTGATCTCAACTTGGTTGAAGTGTAAGCCCTGGCGCGCATCAACAAAAATTAGGATACGATCAACATCTAGCTCATTTGAGCGGTAATCACAGGCTGCCAAATCAGTCGTCGAATATAAGAAACCACCACCTGATTTTTGCACAATAAATACGGAAGGTTCACCGTCTTTATTTGCCAATTCGTCAAGGAACACAACTTGAGCGCCCTGATCTTCAACCGCAATGCCTTTCTCTTTTAGCTGCTCAATCACGCCAGTAAGACGGTCGTTGTATGCACTTTCTGCCATGATATCATCACGCGTAAGCGTCACGTTCAGTTTACCGTATACTTCTTCAGAATGTTTAACTGAGGTGTCGATAAACATTTCCCATAGCTTCTTACAATGCGCATCACCGCCTTGTAGTTTTACTACGTAATCACGGGCTTTATCGGCAAAACCAGCTTCGTCGTCAAAGCGCTTTTTCGCATCGCGATAAAAGCTTTCAAGATCCGCTAGCGCAACGTTTTCAAGGTCAACACCTTGGTTCAGCAAATCTTCAAGGTGTGCTATCAACATACCAAACTGGGTACCCCAGTCGCCCATATGGTTTTGGCGAATAACAGTGTCACCACGGAACTCAAGGGCACGCACAACAGCATCACCAATGATAGTTGAGCGCAGGTGACCAACGTGCATCTCTTTAGCAAGGTTTGGCGAAGAAAAGTCGACCACAACTTTGTCAGGTGTAGCATGTTCAGCAACACCTAGCTTGGCATCATTATTTGCCGCTTCTAGGCTTGTAGCTAAAAACTCAGGCTTGAGGTGAATATTAATAAAACCAGGGCCTGCGATTTCTGTTTTTTCAGCAAGTTCGGCAACGTCTAGATTATCGATGATCTTCTGTGCCAGCTCTCTTGGGTTAGTTTTTAGTGCTTTAGCAGCTCCCATCGCACCGTTAATTTGGTAGTCACCAAACTGTGGACGCGTGCTTTGTGTTACCGCAGGGTTTGTACCTTCAGGGATACCAGCCGCTTGCATCGCTGCATTGGCTTTTTCAATTAAAATACTTTTGATGTTCATCTGTTTTCCTTTAATGCGCAGCGATTAGTGTTCACGGGTTTCATGGAACTTCACGTCAGGGTAACGCTCCATCGATAAATTCAGGTTTACGCGACTTGGTGCGATGTAAGTTAGGTTATCCCCCCCATCTAGTGCCAAGTTTTGCTCGCACTTGCGGCGGAATTCAGCCATTTTCTTCTCGTCATCACAGCTTACCCAACGCGCGGTTTGAACCGTTACGCTCTCGTAAATTGCATCAACGTTGTATTCAGACTTTAAGCGCGCCACAACCACGTCAAACTGCAGCACCCCAACCGCACCTACAATCAGGTCGTTATTGATAAGTGGTCTAAATACCTGTACCGCACCCTCTTCAGAAAGCTGTACTAACCCTTTTAGGAGCTGCTTTTGCTTCAGTGGATCTCTTAGACGAATGCGACGGAATAGCTCAGGTGCAAAGTTTGGAATACCGCTAAATTTAAGCGTTTCACCTTGTGTGAAGGTATCACCAATTTGAATCGTACCGTGGTTATGTAGACCGATAATATCACCCGCGAATGCTTCTTGAGCACGCTCACGGTCACCCGCCATAAAGGTTACCGCATCCGCAATACTGACTTGTTTGCCAAGGCGCACGTGATTCATCTTCATGCCCTGGCTATATTTACCAGATACAATACGCATAAAGGCGATACGGTCGCGGTGTTTTGGATCCATGTTTGCTTGGATTTTAAACACGAAACCAGAGAACTTTTCTTCATCGGCTTTCACTTCGCGCTCATCAGTTTGACGCGGTAGTGGCGTTGGCGCCCACTCCGTTAACCCGTCAAGCATATGGTCAACACCGAAGTTACCAAGTGCCGTACCAAAAAACACAGGAGTTAATTCGCCAGTTAAAAACAACTCACGGTCAAACTCGTGCGAGGCACCCATTACTAACTCAAGCTCTTCTCGAAGTTGTTCCGCAAGGCTTTCACCCACAGCGGCGTCAAGCTCGCTGTTATCTAGCCCTTTGATCACGCGTTTGTCTTGGATCGTATGACCTTGACCGGTTTGGTACAAAATCGTTTCATCACGGTGAATGTGATAAACACCTTTAAATTCTTTACCACAGCCAATTGGCCAAGTCACCGGCGCACACATGATGTTCAGCTCGGTTTCTACTTCATCAAGTAGCTCCATTGGGTCACGAATATCACGGTCCAATTTGTTCATAAAGGTAACGATTGGCGTGTCACGTAAGCGCGTTACTTCCATTAATTTACGGGTACGGTCTTCTACACCTTTTGCCGCATCGATTACCATCAAGCATGAGTCAACAGCGGTGAGCGTACGATAAGTATCTTCAGAGAAGTCTTCGTGTCCCGGAGTATCTAGTAGGTTTACTAAGGCATCATTATATGGAAACTGCATCACAGAAGTTGTTACCGAGATACCACGTTCTTTTTCCATTTCCATCCAGTCAGATTTGGCGTGTTGGTTTGAGCCACGGCCTTTAACCGTACCGGCTTTTTGTAACGCCTTTCCGAATAAAAGTACTTTTTCGGTGATGGTGGTTTTACCCGCATCCGGGTGCGAAATAATCGCGAAAGTCCGTCTTTTTGAGACTTCCTGAGGAATTGAAGCGTTTGACATCGGTTAAAATCTTCTCTTATTTTGAGTACAGTACAGACGACTGTTTTCTGCCCTACTCAGGCTATGAATATCAGTTAATCGTCTATTTTCGCCTATCTTGCCAAGATACTCAATCACAGAGCGATTTTTCTACGATATTTATTTTTTATTCGTGTTTACAGCTTTTAACTGGCCTTAAGGCAGTATAGGTAATCACCTTGAAGTGTTACCTATTTCAAGGACAAACAGCTTGTATATTCAACACAAAACAGGTAAATTGATAATGATTTGCATTTGAATTTATAACGGATGTACGTAGTTGTGCCTACCTCACACACAAAAGCTTTGCGGCTGCAAACCTTTGATGTCGCTTCCTTCAGTTTATGTCTCCTTGTTATTGCTATTCATATTGGAGGTATTGCTTTTGCGTGGACAGCGACCTCAACACCTGAACCAATGGAAATATCTTCTCAGCACTCAAGTATTAAGGGAAGATTTATCAACTTGCCTACTCAAACAGATTACACCACAGCTCAACAACTTGAGCCTGTTGTAGAACCTGAGCCTGTTGTAGAACCTGAACCTGTTGTAGAGCC
>NZ_PNDS01000185.1 GCF_005886535.1 Pseudoalteromonas sp. S2755 | reverse complement strand
ATTCAGCATTCGAATGGTT
Organism: Pseudoalteromonas sp. S2755; assembly: GCF_005886535.1. Taxonomy (GTDB): domain Bacteria; phylum Pseudomonadota; class Gammaproteobacteria; order Enterobacterales; family Alteromonadaceae; genus Pseudoalteromonas. The sequence continues at coordinate 247 of NZ_PNDS01000185.1, read as the reverse complement.
ATTGGGTGTGGTGAAGAGAGGAAAGTAACGTTGGTTGTTAATTCTGGTTTTATCTCCTGAAGCAGCTAAGCCGCTTACAAGCACCACAAGAATTTATCAGCGTCTTGTGTCTCCCTCATCACACCCGAAAATAAATTGCTAATGAGTCATTTCAACGCATGGATGCGTGAAAAGCGGTGACAGGGCCAAGGATGGCCCTTACACAGCGGTGACGTTCATATTGGCGATTTACTTGAGGAGTCAGTGT
>NZ_PNDS01000184.1 GCF_005886535.1 Pseudoalteromonas sp. S2755 | reverse complement strand
ATAACCATTCGAATGCTGAATAAAAAAATGGGTTAAAAATGCTTGTCTTTTATGTAACAATAGCGCGCAAATAAAAACCAATCGCAGCACACTAGGAAGTAGTACTGTGTATTGGTGGCACAGCTTTAACCAACAACAGTGGACATAAAAAATGCAAACAAGGATTGTGGTGTATGGTACTAACCATCCTGTACATGTCGTCGATTTTGAACTCACGACCTGTATCAATAGCGGCTTTTTACTCAAAGCGAACCTAGAATCCCAATTTGACCTGGCTGATGAGTTACTTGTCGGCAATATGCTCACGTTTGAAATTGAGTCACCAGATGCAATATCAACCTATTTCACGGGGACTTTGTTTGATATCCAATCTGGTTTTGTGTCTGAGCACACCTGTGGTGCAGAGGTAATCTTAAAGCCTCGCCTTGAGTTACTTAAGCAAACAGAAAAAAGCCAAATCTTTGTACAAGCCAATT
>NZ_PNDS01000183.1 GCF_005886535.1 Pseudoalteromonas sp. S2755 | reverse complement strand
GAGGAAATTACTGTCGGTGGCACAGCGTAATACTACCTGCGATAACCAGGGCCTGTTGATCTTTGCTGTTTGATTTTTGTTCTCCTGAGTGTGTTTTGGTCGCGACGCTCGACTTGCCGCCTAGTAATCTAGGCAAAAGTTGAGCAACAATGAACAAAGCGCACTCAGGTGAACCCAAAGGGCAGCGCTTGACTGGCATTTCTACTGTGTTATCGCCTGACTCACATAGAATGACTATGCTACGCAGGCTTTGCCTTGTATAAATACCAGTCAAACTGCTGCAAAAACAAACTTGAAAGATCAACAGGCCCTAATACTCGTTAGTGAAAATATCCTATTTGTAAGCCGCTGTAATGCGGCTTTTTTCGTTCTCTAGTCTAGACTTAATCACTGTAATGGTATGTAACTTTTATACTATCGACATGGATTCTACAGCACCTAGACGGCCTCTAATTTCTTCTTTTGCTTACTGCACTCTAGGATTTGCTGAATTGGGACAGTAGAGTAGATGAATAGACGTATTTTTTTGCAGATTATTGGATTAGTTATTTTTACTATTTTGGTGAGTGGTGGGCTAGTTTATTGGTCTACGTTGTTAAACCACTCCATTTCTTCGTTTCATCAGTCATGGCAATCAGAAACTGAAGTTGCAATTAAACGTGCAGAACTGTTAGCTGAGCTGGAGCGTAGCTTTGGCTATAACAGCTTTATTCATCATTTCAAAAATTATGTGCTACGCCAAGACGAGATTTATTACGAACAGGCTTTAGGCGATGTTGAAGCGACCAGAACAACAATTCTGAGGTTGCAAAGTATGGCGCTAAGCAGCCAAGAGACAACGGCATTAGCCGTTATTCAACACACCTTTGATGAATATACACAAATGCTCGCGCTTGCTAAGTCAAAGTTCACATCGAGAAGGTTGAGCTCTGAGGCTGTGGATCGCTTGGTGAAAGTAGATGACACGGATGCAGAAGCTGCATTTACTTATTTACGTAAGTCAATTGGAGAGAAGTTTGAGCTTGCAAAGCAGAAGCAATCGCTAAAGCTTGATCAAACCCAAAAGTTGAGTAGCACTGGTGTATTGTTGTTGTTGCCAATAGTTTTGTTATTTGCTTGCTTAAACATTTTTACGCTCATTTTTGTGGTTAAACTAATCAACGAAAAGCGAAAGTTATTCAACTCTACGCCAGATGCTATTTTATATTGTGATAAAGACGGTAGGCTCACAGAGGTTAATAAAGCCTGTACAGATTTATTTGGCTATCAGCCTCAAGAGCTATTAGGTATGCAGCTTGAAGACCTCGTTCCGGAGCAGTGTACCGGTAGACACGTCCTGGACAGAGAGAAATTCCTAAGCAATTCTACGATGCGCCGAATGACGCATGATGGCCTTAAAATTGTAGGGAGGCACCAATCAGGAGTGGAGATCCCAGTGGACATCGAGTTATCCACTGTGTCTGTCTCTAAGAATGATGTTTTTATTGCGGTGATCCGAGACTTACGTCAAGAGCAAGAATTGAAGAACCGTGCTGAACTGGATTTCTTAACTCAGGTTATGAATCGCAGAAAGATAGAAGCGCTGCTAAAAGAAGAAGTGCAGCGGGCCATCCGCTATCATCGAGCGCTATCGCTATTGGTAATCGACGTTGATAATTTTAAACAATTAAATGACACCGCAGGACACCAAGACGGTGATAACGCATTAAAAGAAATTGGACAGTTTTTAAGAGAGCAAGCACGTCCAAGCGACCATATTGGACGATGGGGTGGTGATGAATTTGTGATTATCTGCCCTGAAACTCGGCCAGATGCCGCGCTTAATTTTGCACAGCGACTGGTACATGAATTTGTTCGTTTCACCAGCTTTGGACTGACATTCAGCATAGGCGTGGCGGGATACGAGCTTATCGGTGAAAGCTTTAATCACAAACGATGTTTTGAAGAAGCTGACTTAGCCCTCTATGAGTCGAAAAACGCAGGTAGAGATCGTGCTTCGCTTTATATCGCGCCACGCAGCTCTTTGGATAAAAAGGCATAGTTTAAGACGAGATCTTTTACTTTAGCCGCTAAAAACCTTACAATTTGCGCCCAGTTTAGATTTGTGGCGGATGTTGATGCATAAAATAGAGGACCTCATTGCTGTTTTTAATGGGCTATTCCTGCACATGCTCAACACTGAGTTGGTAGTGGGTGATGACGAACCTATCTATCTACCTGCAAATGGATCTTACCCTCATCATCGCATTATTTTTGCTCATGGCTTTTATGCCAGTGCTTTGCATGAAATTGCACATTGGCTTGTTGCGGGTGAAGCGCGTCGGCAACTCGAAGATTACGGCTACTGGTATTGTCCTGATGGACGAGATAAAGCGCAGCAACTCGAATTTGAAAAAGTTGAAGTGAAACCGCAGGCTATTGAGTGGGCGTTAAGCGTCGCTGCTGGTTTTTCATTTAATGTTTCCGTTGATAACCTTAACGGTGAACAAACTTGCCGTTTTAGCTTTCAACAACGGGTTCATCAGCAAGTACTAGCGTTATTAGAAAGCGGATTTAATACCAGAACGACTCAACTACTCAAGGCATTAAGTCATTTTTATAATACGCCTTGGCCTTTACGCCTGCAGCAATTTAACTGGGATATCCCGACAGAGCTAAGCATGGAGTTTAACAATGCAATTTAAGCTTGGACTTATCATCAACCCTTTAGCTGGGCTTGGTGGCAGCGTTGCACTAAAAGGTAGCGATGGCGCAGAAACAGCTCAACAAGCATTGGCGTTAGGTGCAGAGCCTCGCGCTAATCAGCGAGCAAAAACGGCTTTAACACAACTGCTTCCACATCAAGAAAACATCGAAATATTTACTGTTAACGGTGAGATGGGGGAGCGTACGGCAAAAGAGCTGGGTTTTAACACCCAAGTGATTTACCACACTCAAAGCACAGCAACTCGTCCTGAAGATACAGAGACTGCAGCGCAAATGATGCAACAGCTCGGTGTCGATTTGATTTTGTTTGCAGGTGGCGATGGTACCGCCCGTAACATTTGCCACGCCGTGGGTGATTCATGTCCTGTACTTGGGATCCCGGCGGGGTGCAAAATTCATAGTGGGGTATACGCGATAACGCCAAAAGCAGCTGGTAGAGTCGTTGAACTTTTGGTTACCGGAGAGCTTGTCTCTATAGGTGAAGCCGATGTGATGGACATCGATGAAGCTGCATTTCGTGAAGGGACGGTGCGTGCCAAGCGATTTGGTGAAATGCAAGTGCCGACCGAACTGAGATATGTGCAAGCGGTGAAAAACGGTGGCAAAGAAAGCGATGAACTGGTGTTGGCTGATATTGCTGCCTATGTAGTTGCCGAAATGGACGAAGATGAAACCTACATTATGGGGTCAGGTTCCACCGTTGCGGCTGTGATGGAAGAGATGGGGCTTGACAATACGCTACTCGGTGTAGATGTTGTAAGGGATCAAGCGCTGATCGCGCAAGATCAAACCGCGCAGCAATTGTTGTCGCTTGCTGATGACAAAACAAAGCTAGTGATCACGTTAATTGGTGGGCAAGGACATATTTTTGGCCGCGGTAATCAGCAGCTAAGCCCTGACCTCATTAAAAAAGTCGGCAAAGATAATATTATCCTTATCGCCACAAAATCGAAATTAAAGGCCTTAAATGGTCGTCCTCTAATTGCGGATACCGGGGACGAACAACTTGATGAGTCCTTAGCTGGATTTATTAAGGTGATCACTGGATTCAATGACCATGTAATGTATGCCATAGGCCATCAAGAATAATTTAGGAATAAATATGTCTTTAGTAGAATATGTAGAGAAAGCGCAGCAGTTTTTTGATGAGCTTGTTGATAGAGCGAGTGACGATGAGCTGTTTGCTGGCGGCTATTTACGCGGTCACTTTGACTTAGCGGTAGGCTATGCACAAGTAGAGGAAGCGGATCTTTCAGTTGATGAGTTAAATGCCAAAGTTGAAAGCAGCCTAGTAAAAGCATACCGAAATGGAGAGCTAAATGACGATGACAAAGCACATGTGGTCTCTATTTGGGAGCAGGTGCAAAATCTAAAATAACCGCACCTCGGCCGAGTGTAGCAGGTGCTAGGGCCTGTTGACCTTTGCTGTTTGATTTTTGTTCTCTTGAGTGTGCTTTGATCGCGACGCTCGACTTGCCCCCTAGTAATCTAGGCAAAAGTTGGGCAACAATGAACAGAGCGCACTCAGGTGAACCCAAAGGGCAGCGCTTGATTGGCATTTCTACTGTGTTATCGCCGGACTGACAGACAGCCACTATGCTCCACAGCCTCTCCCTAGTATA
>NZ_PNDS01000182.1 GCF_005886535.1 Pseudoalteromonas sp. S2755 | reverse complement strand
AAGGATAACTACTAATTATGAATCTCAATTCACACTATTCGTTAGAAAGAGTTGTGAGCTCTAAAGATCAAAAGTATATCGAAGGATTATCGATATACTCAAGGTACACACACCCTGCTCTTAGAACGGAAACTAATACAATTACTTATTGGCTGGATAACTATAACAAAAAGTTTGATGATGAGTTCCATGTCCTTGTTTTTTCAAATAATGAAATAGTTATTGGCTATACTCAACTAACCTATTTTGTTGAAGAAAATATAGTTGTTATTGACTATATATCCATAGATGAAAGATATAGGAAGAACAATACCTTTTTTGAGTTTGCAGATCAGCTTGCCCAGTATATTGAAAGTAAATTTCCCAGCTCAAGCTTTTCCGTTGTAGAATTAGCCTTGATAGATCAGCCTTATCATCAAAGTGATAATTTTGAGTTGATGAAAAAACTACTAGGCATGATTGGATTTTATGAGTTGGATCTTGATTATTGGCAATTAGAGCTTTCAGCTAGCAATCATGAAAGTAAAGTTCCTGCACATTTGTTTTTAAATCCTAGACCTCTTCATTGTAGTTTAAGGAAAGAAACTGCACTGGATTTACTACACATGCTTTATATTAAACATTACTCAAGGTGGTTTGAAGTATATGAAGAAGATAAAGTTATTTTATACAAGGAAAAAGCTCAAGAGCTTTATAGCACCACAAAGACGTCTCTCGTTGATGATGTTTATTTTAAAGGTGGAAGTGATAAAGCATATGAAAGTATAGTAAAGACAACAACTGCACAGCCTACTCAACATTTAGGTCTGTCGGTGAAATTGACTTTTTTATTTTTGGTATTAGCGTTATCTTTAGTGTTTTTTATTAAAAAAGCAGAAATAGATAAAGATGATTTCTTTTACTTTTATGGTTTTCTTTCCGTTAGTTTCGTCTTTTTTCTTTCTTTGTTCTCGTCGCGTGCACTGGAGGTACTAGAAGTTGTATCTAAAACCTTCAGCGACATTTTAAAAGGAAAGCCATAAAGTTACATCCACCTCTTTTTAGTATGTTAACCCTTTGAAAAAAAAGATCTAACTTGGAGAGTTTGGAAGATAGTTTTGGGTTACTTGTACTTCGTAAGAGCAGTGTGGATATGATATGTATCGAATTGCTCTTTTTCTCTAACAAGTTAAAACTGTGTAAAATTGAGTTTATGTAATCAATAGAATAAAGCCAAAGATGTTCGCTTTCTCCATTATAAAAGGTGTGGATCGGAGTTACACTTTCCTTGTACTTGTCTGTAAATATAAATTCATAACTATTACTAGTTTCGTATTCTAAAACTAAAGCTCCACCTTTTTTTGTTACTCGATTAAGCTCTTTAATAGCAAGCTGTGCATCAACATAATTTAGTACCGATCCTACACATATTACAATATCAAATGACTCATCGAAAAAAGGAATGTTTGTCACAGAGCCTACTATTGATTTGTCCTCAAAATTTAATAAATTCTCTGCTATATCTAGATGATAAATAAAATCACCAGATATTCCGTAAGAGTTACCTCCTGAACCCGCCAGTAATACTCTTTCTGATAATTTAACACCATCTTCAATACTTAAATATTCGTATAAATACTGCTTGATTTTTCTGTAGGTGTGATAGTGCCATTGATCGGAAATATCCCAGATATTCTGAAGCTTATTATACTTATCTCTTACATCACACTCTTCAATCATAATTAGTAGTTATCCTTAC
>NZ_PNDS01000181.1 GCF_005886535.1 Pseudoalteromonas sp. S2755 | reverse complement strand
ATGTATGGACTCCTCCCCCTTAACGGGAGAGTACGGTATAAAGATATTGCAAAACACTTTTACCAAATAAGGAGTCCATACATGACACAGTCTAATTTAATTGCTATCGACTTGGCAAAAAACATTTTCCAAGTAGCACAGCTGAAAGGCAATAAACTCAAGTTTAATAAGCCAATGAAACGTGAGCCTATGCTTGAGTTGCTAGCAAAAGCCGAGGGTTCAAAGGTCGTGATGGAAGCTTGTGGCAGCGCCCAGCATATTGCTCGAAAAGCGCTGTCGCTGGGGCACGATGTCATGTTGCTTCCCCCTAAATTTGTTAAAGCGTTTAGGCAAGGCCAAAAAACCGATGCAAATGATGTCCTCGCTATTGCCAGTGCAAGCCAAGCATATAACGTGAAGCCCTGTAAAATCATGACGGTTGAAGAGCAAACGTTGCAGTCATTGAGCCAAGCGAGAGCCTTAATAGATAAACAAAAGACTCAGCTTTCAAATCAAATACGTGGCTTGCTATTAGAGTTTGGTGTTGTCATTAATCAAGGCGATGCAGCGTTAACC
>NZ_PNDS01000180.1 GCF_005886535.1 Pseudoalteromonas sp. S2755 | reverse complement strand
TGAGTGCTGGGTCGGTGTAACACCTGCACATGCCGCCGCCCCTCTGGCATCACTAAATTGTGAGGTATTGCCCAAAAAGGATAGCAGCTCTATCGCGGTAATTGGGCCAACGCCTTCTAATGCCATTAAACGCTGGCAGCTCTCATTTTGCTTGGTTATCGCTTCAACTTGTTTATGTAGCTGTGCTTTAGCGTCGCATTGTGTTTTATATAGGTCATAACTCACTGCGAGTGCTTGTTTTAATGCGATAGGTAGCGCATTTTCAGCATCTTCTAAAATATCTGGAACCGCTTGTGTTAACGCTGCATCGC
>NZ_PNDS01000179.1 GCF_005886535.1 Pseudoalteromonas sp. S2755 | reverse complement strand
TGCAGCAATGCGACGGGTTTTTTGCTGTTTGGGGCATAGAGATTTGAGATATAAAACCTCGCGAGGTAAACTCGCTCCTACCACAGCATCAGCACTGAGCCGCGTGGTCGGAGGTGGTTTACCCGCCGAGCTGTTGGGCTTCCCAAACAAAGAGAGTAAAACATCCTAGTTCGGCGCGAGCCAGGGCCTTATTTAAGGTTGATTAACAGCATTCATCCATGAATTTAATCGACATCAGTACATCCATGTACGTCAAACCCGTTGCAGCAATGCGACGGGTTTTTTGCTGTTTGGAATTTAGAAAAGCCCGCAAAATTAACACATCGCGAGGTAAACTCGCTCCCGTCACAGCATCAATACAGTGCAGCATGGTAGACGGTTTATCCGTAAGCATTCATCCTAAATATTTTATAAAGACACTTTACTCAGGACATTGAAAACTGTAAATGTTGGCGATCCCACTACCTTTTGTGTGAGATCTTCGTTATGATTTTGCTTTTGTTTCACAACTAATTACGAAATGTCAGAACTCTATCATTGGTTTGATCTCTTGGGGGTTATGGTTTTTGCGATCTCTGGAACCTTAATCGCGCATAGTAAACATATGGATGGCTTTGGTGTGATTGTCCTTGCGACTGTAACTGGTATCGGGGGGGGAACATTACGAGACTTGATTTTGGATCAACCTGTTTTTTGGCTTCATGATACTAGCTATATTTACGCTATTTTATTTGCTGTCGCTGTGAGTATATGGTGGTTAAATCGGCATCAAAATATTCCAAGAACTGTACTGCAGGTTGCTGATGCCATTGGACTTGCTTTTTTCGCTGTAATGGGTGTACAAAAGGCTTTAAGTATTGGAATGCCTGATACTACAGCTGTGATCATGGGTGTATTGACAGGGTGTTTTGGTGGGGTCATTAGAGACGTATTAGCCCGAGAGATCCCTCTTCTTCTAAAAGGAGAGTTATACGCGATCACCTGTATTTTTGGTGGGGTAGTCTATACTCAAGCAATTAAATTGGGCATGGCAACGGAATATGTAATGGTATTGTCGATGGCTGCAACCTTGTTATTGAGATTAGCGGCTATGCGATACCACTTGGTGTTACACGTATTTAAATATAAATATTAAGTAAGTAGGAGACATGGATGTCTTTAGCAAGAGTTTTCACTCGAGCACAAGTTGGTATTACTGCACCCGAGGTAATTGTTGAGGTACACCTTAGCAATGGTTTACCTGCCTTTAGTATTGTTGGATTACCCGAAACCTCAGTTAAAGAAGCCAAAGAACGGGTCCGTAGTGCGCTTGTTAATGCTGGCTTTTTATTTCCAGAACAGCGTATCACAGTAAACTTAGCACCAGCAGATCTACCCAAAGAAGGGGGTCGCTTTGACTTTGCAATCGCACTAGGTGTTCTCGTTGCATCAGGACAGTTAGATAGCCATACTATTGCTGATAAAGAGTTTTATGGTGAGCTTGCGTTAAATGGTGAACTGAGGACCGTCACTGCCATTTTGCCATCTGTTATTGCAGCAGCGAAGATGGGGCGAACTGCTTACCTACCAGTTGGTAACGATGCAGTTGCGAGCCTTGCCGCTGATGCTAATCGTGTTGCTATAAGCTGCTTGCGTACAGCATGGTTAGGTTTAAGCGGTCAGCAATCACTTATGTTTAATCAACTCTACCCAAACGATTTAAATATACAAGCTTCAGGTGGGAGCTTGCTGGATATGGCTGAGGTGAAGGGACAAGAGGGAGCGAAGCGAGTGCTAGAAATAGCTGCGGCAGGTGGACATAACGTTTTATTTCTTGGTCCTCCTGGCACTGGAAAATCGATGCTTGCTCAGCGCCTACCCACGATAATGCCATTAATGACGGATAATCAGGCGCTAGAAACAGCTTCTATCTACTCCATACTCGGAAAAACAATCAGTCAGTCGAACTGGAAAACAAGGCCTTTTAGAGCTCCACATCATACTTGCTCTGCGGTAGCCTTGGTTGGAGGCTCGTCGAACCCTAAGCCAGGTGAGATATCACTGTCAAATAATGGTGTTCTATTTTTGGACGAATTACCAGAGTTTGATAGGAAGGTGCTAGACTCATTACGTGAACCGATGGAAACGGGCATGGTAACGATTTCGCGCGCAGCTCGGCAAGTTGATTACCCTGCAAACTTTCAACTGATCGCAGCATTAAATCCCAGTCCTACAGGTTGTTACACTGATAAAAGAGCGTCTCCAGATCAAGTATTGCGCTATTTGGCTAAGATTTCAGGTCCATTTTTAGACCGAATAGATCTACAGGTAGAATTACCTCGTCTAAAAACAGAAGAGCTACAATCCCAGAGTGATGGAGAGTCTAGCGCGACAATAAGGGCTAGGGTGGAACTGGCCTATAAAGCAGCTTTAGCACGTCAGGGAAAATGTAACGATCAACTGAGTGTCAAAGAGCTAAATCATATCTGCTACCTTGCTGATGCTGAACGTTTATTTCTAGCAAAGGCAGCAGAAAAACTAAAACTATCGCCACGTTCATATCATCGAATAATCAAGGTTGCACGTACCATAGCGGATCTGAGTTCGACACCTAATATTAGCTTATCACATTTAAAGGAAGCGCTTAGCTATCGCGCGTTGGAGAGGTTGTTAGCTCAGTTAACACGATATTAGCTAACGGCATTTCAATAGAGAGGGAGCGTATTATTGGTAAAGGTTAAGCTGACAACATATAACCTTTACCACGAACCGTTACAATGCGTTTTTGCTCTTTTTCATCGCCGAGTTTTTTGCGTAGTCGGCCAACTAATACATCAACCGTTCTGTCACTTGGGCTCCAATCAGGTTGCCCAATGTCTTCTGAAATACGCTCTCTGGATGTTGCCCTTCCTGCATTGGAAATAAGACAAATCAATACTTTATGCTCTGCTTCGGTAAGTCGAGATTCAATACCATGTTGATTGATTAAGGTACGGTTATCAGGGTGTAGTTTAAAGTCAGCATATTCGATAAACTCTTCCGATTCATCGTCTTTATTACCAACTAAACGTTTGTATAAGGCACGCATACGCAATTCAAGCTCAAGCGTATCAACAGGCTTACAAACGTAGTCATCAGCACCTTGCGCAAGACCTGCGATTCTGTCAGCCTGAGAGTCTCGGCTGGAAAGCATGATGACACCAAGATCTGATAAGGTATTAATCTCTTTCGCAAGTTGCAGGCCATCGGTGGCAGGTAAAACAACATCAACAATAGCAAGTGCAAATGGGTTTTGGGTTTGAGATTGAATAAGCTCAAGCGCAGTAGCCCCGGTATTGTCTACAGTGATACTGAACTCGGTATTTTCAAAGTGACTACACAGCCGCTTTGCTAAGAGTTCATCATCTTCAACTAATAAAACCTTTATGCTCATGTTTTCACTGTTAATTGTTGTTTAATTGTCGTTAATATAACACTGAGAGATCGCTGCTTGGAAGTGCATGAAACGAATTCTTACAACTCTGTATCTGGCACGTTAACCTGACAACCTAGTTCGATCAAGGGGAAACCTAGCTTTATTATTAAATTATATACAATGATGTGTTTGATTGCTGCTTCGCTAAACAAAAAGGCGACACAGAGTGTCGCCTAGCGTTGATTACTTACCGTATAGATGTTCCCACCACTGTGGCTCTTGCTTTAAATGTTTGTCGAAATAAGCCAGCATGGTATTCCACCAATGGAAGCGTTTGTCACGAGCAAAAATTTGATGATCTGCGCCTTTGTATTCGACCAATTCAACATCTTGGCCAAGGATCTTCAATGCGGTATACATATTGTGACTTTCACCTGGCGGCACATTGGTATCCGCGTCGCCGTGAATTAACAATAATGGTGTTGTTACTTTGTCTGCATTAAATACCGGGCTATGTTGTGAGTAAAGCGTTGGATTGTTCCAGGGGAAACTTCCTTTTGAAGCCTCGCCAGAATACAAATAACCCCACCAGCCTTGGCCCCAGTACGAGGTAATATTAGAAATACCAGCATGTGAGATAGAAGCTGAGAACAAATCAGTTTTTGTTGTTAGCAGCATGGTCATGAAGCCGCCGTAAGAAGCACCTAAATTACCTAAACGTTTGCCATCAACGAAAGGGTAGGCTTTCACAAACTCTTTGGTACCCATGATGATATCGTTAGCAGTGTGTTCACCCCAAGCATTGACGTGCTCTGCTGAGAATTTCTGACCGAAACCCGTCGCCCCAGTTGGTTGCAAGACATAAACCACATAGCCTTTTGCTGCCCATAAGTTAAAGGGGTAACGCCCTGTAAAGCCACGAGTCACTGGAGAAGTGCCGCCGTAGTAATAAACAAGTGCTGGGTATTTTTTAGCTTTGTCTAAATCGTGTGGTAGATACACGCGGCCTTTTATCTCCACGCCTTCAGTATTAGTAAAATTAAACTCTTCGAGATTGGCAATTTCCGCATTCTGGTATGCGATATTTGTTGAGTCCCAGAGCGTGTCAGCTCGCTTATCTGAGGCAGACATGGTTTTTAACTGCTGTGGAGTTGATGCAGTAGTTCCTGTGAATAAGATCTCTGGATTACGTTCACTAGACACAGAATAGTTCGTGACAACATCCAGTCCGGTGTTTAAGCGTTTGAAAGTGGACTTACTTTCGTCGAAAAAGAAAAGCTGTTGACGATCTTGGTCAGTCGCTTTCAGTACCACATCGCCATTATTGAGTACAGTAAAGCTGCCTATGGCTGGATCAAAGTTTTTACTCAGTGCTTTTACATTGTTGCCTTTGCGATCTATCCAATAAAGTTGACCATCATAGTTATTCGCGAGCATACCTTCAGGTAAGTTGCGCCCCGCACCTTCAGCAAAATCAGGACCTGCAGTTACATAAATACCATTTTTAGTGTATTGAGCACCACTAAATGTACGGTATTGGCCAATGACATTTTGCTGATTGGTTGATAGATCGATTTCTACCAACTCCGTCAACATGTGAGGTGGTTGCGCATAGTCTTGCTTATTACGCGTTGCTAAAACCGTGTTTGCTTGTGCGTCAAAGTCGGCCAAGCTGTGGCTTTGTGCGCCAACGGTCACAGGATTAAGTAGCCCACTTTTGATATCGAGTAAGAAGATTTGCGATTGAGTGCGGGCATATGACCATCTATCTTCTAATCCTTGATAATGTTTAGTCAGTTTGCCTTCTTCTTTGCCGCTGTTGGTCCACGCAAAAATAAGCGTATCATTATCAAAAAACTCGATACTATTCGCGCCATTGAGCTTAGTAGCAACTTGAGTACGTTTAAAGGTTTTTACATCAAGGATGTAAGCTTTATTATCTTTTAAATAAGTGAGCTTGCTGCTGTCATCACGCCATGCAAAGCTATTTGCACTCATACCATCGAAACTGTAAAGCATGTCACCATCCTCATTGTATAAAGCAGTTTCGGTGATTGCTGAGTTGCCTTTTTCATCATCGTAGTGGCGTACGGTAGAAATGTAATATTCGCCGTTAGGTGCAAGTGAGATAGCACTCACTGTTGGAGCATCAAACAACTGCTTTGCAGACAACGCTTTGGTTTGTTTTTCTGTTAGCGTGATAATGTCATGCGCTGCTTCACCTTCAAAGCTAAGATCAACCTTATTCCAGTCATTTACCTGCTCAGCGATAACGAGGATTTGATGATCGCCCTTGACTACATCAAGCTGAACCTCTTTAACACCTGAGACCGGCTCTCCATTTAGAAATACTTTGGCTTTCTCGATGCCCTCAAGCTTGAGTTTGCCAGAGACAAAACGTTCAGTAGTGAAATTAAACTTCAGAGCTTGTAGTCCGGGTATCGTTAATTGAGATACTTTATTCAGTGCTTGCCATTTGCTTTCATTATTGAATAGCGTTACCTGTTTGGCGTCTTGTTGTAATGATGGTAGCAGGTTCTCAATAATTGCATCACGATGAGCTGTATCCGCTGGCTTTATTGTTGATTCGCCTGCGATGGGACCCAAAAATTGTATTTTTGATTCGTCTAATGGGCTTGCTGAAAGTTGTGCTGAGACTGCCGTAAATAGTAGAGTAACGGCTGTACGTAGTTTCATTTATGTGCGCCTATTGTAGGTAATTATACGATAAAACTATATCATAGTATTTTGAACTGGTTGTATTGCTGCGATAGACGTCCTAAATTTAATAGTCTGTGTTGATGAGTAAAGCAACGAATGTGTTTAAGTAATGTTTTAGCGTTGAATTAAGAGGAGAATTTACTTGGTTTTTTTATTAACCTACATGTTTTTGGCAATAGCGATCTCTTTTATCTGTTCAGTGATGGAAGCGGTGCTGCTCAGTATTACGCCAAGTCATATAGGGATCTTAAAGCAAGAAAACGATGCATTAGCGTCGCGAGTTCAGCGCCTAAAAGACAATATCGATCAGCCTTTATCGGCTATCTTAACGTTAAATACAGTTGCACATACTGCCGGTGCGGCAGGTGTTGGCGCGCAAGCTGCAGTGGTATTTTCAGATGCAGCTGTCGGTATTGCGTCGGCAGTGATGACACTGCTGGTGTTGGTTCTATCAGAAATCATTCCGAAGACCCTGGGAGCGACTTATTGGCGCGGATTAACGCCGATTGTTTCAAGTGCGTTGATTTGGCTAGTTCGAATTTTAAAGCCATTTGTGTGGATGTCGGATCAGTTAACAAAAGTGATAGGCCGTAAAGAAGATGAGGCTCACTATATTCGTCAAGAAATCGAAGCGATGGCGGAAATAGGCTCTGAAGCTGGTGCACTGCATCAGGACGAGACTGAAACCATTCGTAGTTTATTACGTTTTCGTCATGCCAAACTAGAAAGCATCATGACACCGAGAACGGTGTTATTTAAGGTGCATAAAGATATGACAGTGCACGAGTATTTGTCTGAGCATGGCTCGGTTGCTTTTTCTCGGGTGTTGGTATTTGATAAAAATACAGACGACATCATCGGCTTTGTACATAAGAATGACATTATGCTTGCTTATCATAGGCTTGGAGAAGACTATAAAATTGGTAAGCTATCGCGACCTCTTTACACCGTGCCAGAAACGCTAGCTGCGCCAGAGCTATTCAAAGCGTTACTGGCAAAGCGTCTACACATTGCGCTTGTCATTGATGAATATGGCGATGTACAAGGCATAGTTACGTTGGAAGACTTACTTGAATCATTAATGGGAATGGATATCGTTGATGAGCGAGAGCAAACTACCAATATGCAGGCCGCAGCTAAGCAAAAGTGGCGAGAGCGCGTTGATAGTCATGATAATTTGATTGAAGACATCGATGAAGCTGAAGAAGCGCCTGAAGCACAAAACGACGGAGAGGAAACACCCTCTCCAGAGGTTAAGGGTTCGAATTAATCATACGCTGCCAAGAGTGTATCCACCCGACTAAGTCTGTTAGTGGTTTCGGTTTACTGATTAAAAAGCCCTGCATTAACAGGCTATGCTTGTAGCGGTCAAGGTATTGTAGCTCTTCAATCCGCTCTATACCTTCAGCTACTATGTCTAACTGTTGATTTTGTGCGATGTCGATTAAGCTGTCGATAAGTACCTGTGAAAAGCGATCGGATTCCACATGGGTTATCAAAGAGCGGTCGATTTTGATCTCTGTAAACGGTAAAGATTTTAATTGCTGAATATTAGTAAACCCAGTACCAAAGTCGTCTAACGAAATATCAAACCCCCGGATCCGTAAGCGATTCATTGTTTCCAATTGGATAGACTGATTCATTGGTTGGTTTTCAGTAATTTCTAAAATGATATCACTGGGCTTTAAACGGTTTATTTCTAGAATAAGTGCCAGTTTATCTGGGCAGCTCAGATCATTTAATTGCACGGGTGATAAGTTGAACGCCATTTTAATCGGGTAATTAAGCTCAGACTTGATTGCTTTGAATTCATCCGTCGCCTTTTCAAAAAGCTGGAAGGTAATGATATTAATTAGATCGGTATCTTCGGCCACACCAATGAAATGATCTGGTAAAATAACCTGCTCGGTATTTTTAGACACGATACGGGCAAGCACTTCGACACTTTTAATTTTTTTGTCACCACGATGAACCTTTGGCTGATAGTAAGGCGTAATTTCGTTGTGACTAATGGCGTGCAAAAGATCGCTTTCGGTCACCTTTTCAATACGGCTACGTTTAACAGTGGTATACGTCTCCATTTTTTTGAGCATGCGCTCGACATCAACCAATTGTACGGGCTTGGAAATATTGCCGATGAGATGTGCATTGGACTGTCTGGCAAGGTTGGTTGCTAGATCAATAATCTTTTCGTCCATTTCGGAAATAATAATAATGCCGCCAGAGAACCTTAGCTCTCCCAATTGGCGAATAAATTCCATGCCATCCATTTCGGGCATATTGAGATCTGTAAAAATGGCGTCAAATTGATGGGGAGTTTGCCGTATTTTTTCTACAGCATTTACCGCACTTGAGCAGGTTGTGACATGCTCAATACCAAGCTCAGTCATAATAGCCTGCATTACGACGAGGATCGCGGGTGAATCATCTACTACCATTATCCGATGTTTTGCTAATGACATTAACAATTCCTTCGTATACCTTACCTCCTTAAAGTCTAGTACAAATAATTTAAAGTGCTCAAATCTCAAAACGCTTTAAAAGGTGATTTTTACTCAATTTGAAGCGCAATAATGACACTTTACCTGCATTTTTCTAATTCAGATTTCGGCAGCACTTTATGAAGCGGACGCTTTTAGCGATAATGCCCCAAATGACCTTTGGATCTGAATATGAATAGAGTCGAGCTTTCGCTAGCGGACAAAGCGGTATCTATCTTTTTTAACCAACAACAAGTAGTACAGCTTTTTGTCGAGCAGCAAGCGATTACCTTTGAAGAGCAACATAATGGCATTTTAGCGACCATTGATGGACAAGCACTGGCGGTAAATACAGAGCAGTTACCTCAGGGGTTACTTGGGATTGCAGTAAATGGAGCTGAACTTCAGTGGCTTGAAGTGAGCACTGAAACACCTAAAGAAAAACGCAGCTTATTTGGTTTGGCGGCATTGGGCTTAAAGTTATTTAAAAGTGCCAAAGTGGTTAAAGCTGCCTTGGCTGGCGCGTCCGTGGCAGGGTACGCATGGCTATTTTCTTGGCAGTTTGCGCTTATGCTTGTGGCTTGCTTAGTCGTTCATGAATATGGCCACGTCCGCGCTATGCGCTATTTTGGGATTAAAACAAAAGGCATCTATTTGATCCCTTTCGTTGGTGGCCTGGCTGTAAGTGACGATAAGATCACGACCCGCTGGCAAGATGTAGTTATTTCGTTGATGGGACCGGCATTTGGGTTGATAACCTCAATCCTTGGAGTGGTGTTATATTACGCGACAGAGATGGAAATCTTTGCTGGTGTTGCAGTATTAAGTGCACTGTTGAACTTATTCAATTTACTACCCATTTTGCCGTTAGATGGTGGGCATGTTCTAAAAAGCATAAGCTTTTCAATGCGCTCTTGGGTGGGATTATTGGCGTGTATGGCTGGGGTATTATTCGGCCTTTGGACAAGTTACACCTTTGGCTTAATCCTACTGGTAATATTCATTTTGATTGGTAGTTTTGAAATCCTGATCGAGTGGCGTGGCCGTAATTACAGTCACTTATTACCCCTTGACCGATATGGGCAAGTGGTCAGCGCCATTATGTATATAGTTGTTATTACAGGTCATGTTGCGGTGATGATGCATTTTGCTGATTCAGAGAATCCAATCCTAAGCTTACCAATGAAAATTTTATCAAGTTAATCTGTGTAAGAAGGTGCATTACGCACCTTCTTACAGGGGCAGCAACAATAAAGTTGCGATAATTACACCCGTTACCAGCAATTGTATTAGGCAAAACCCCATAATATCTTTGGCTTTAAGGCCTGCAATTGCAAGTACCGGGAGTGCCCAAAATGGCTGGATCAGGTTAGTCCAAGCATCACCCCAAGCAACTGCCATCGCGACTCTGGCTATGTCTGCATTAAGCGCTTCTGCTGCGGGAATAATAATTGGTGCTTGTACTGCCCATTGGCCGCCACCTGAAGGCACAAATATATTTACAAAGCCTGCACTTAAAAAGCTCCACAGCGGTAATGTCCATTGACTGCTAATAGAAACAAATCCTTGAGATATTTGTTGCGCTAGTCCTGTTTCGACCATGATAGCCATGATCCCAGCATAAAAAGGAAACTGGATCACGATACCGGCACCACCTTGAATTGCTTGCTGTAGACTATTAAGAATATTTGCAGGGGTTTTGTGTAGCAGCATGGCTAAGAACAAAAACAGGGCTATGACGATATTCAATGTCAATGTGCCTGCATTTAAAATAAAGTAAAAGCCCAAGTAGCTAAGACCGAGTGCTCCTCCTAACATACCAAGCCATGAAGCATTTTCTAATTTTGCAGCCGGAGTATCGCGGTTACTGATATCATTACTTTGTTCAATGAGCTTTTCTTTATCAACAATAACTGCGTCATCATCTTTGGGCAGCATCAGTTTATTTATAAGTGGTAAAACGATAAAAATACTGAGTACGATGAGCAGGTTAAATGGTGCAAAGATTGTCTCTGAAGTGGTAATAATACCGATGCTCTTTTCACTAAAGTGGCCCGGGGTTGCGATAGTCAGAGGGACTGAGCCTGATAGGCCTGCGTGCCAAACAACAAAACCAGAGTAAGCACTAGCCACTAACAAGCGATAATCGACTTTCACTTTTCGAGCGATGGCCTTTGCAAACAAAGCCCCGACTACTAAGCCAAATCCCCAATTTAGCCAGCTGGCGCTCATCGCAACAAAGGTGGTGAGTATAATTGCTTGAGAGGGAGTTTTAGCTAGGCCTGCGATACGGTCTAGCGCTTTTGCTATTGGAGGGGTAACGGCAAGCATGTGACCACATAACAAAACTAACAACATCTGCATCGCAAAAGTAAGTAGCTTCCAAAAACCATTACCCCATGCCTCAAGCACCATGACAGGCGTTGCCGGCGTAAACAATGTGGCGAGTACCATCACCAAAAAAGTGAGTAAAAGTACAATCACAAATGGATCGGGTAGATACTTGTCGACTAATTTTGTTAGTGGGGTGGTAAACTTGCCAAGCATAAGACATCCTGTTTTCATTATTATTTTATGTAAATCAAAGCGATTGAATTACGCATCATAATATAGCTAAACTTTAAGCTAAAAGTTAGTGGTTTAGGCTAACTTATAGTGAACAGAAAATAATGAGTTTCATTGGTTTCTTTTAAAATCAAAGTGTTAGGGTTGGCATGAAATCTGATATATTAAAAAGAAAGACTTTAAGTAACTAAGAGAGGTAACCATGTCTGGACAAGGTTCTGGTGGTAATGTAATTGCAGCGATTTGTAACGTCTTTTTCCCTGGCCTTGGTCAGTTGGTTCAAGGTCGTATATTGGCGGCTTTAATCTTCGCAATTGTTGTTGTAGGTGGATATGCACTGTGGTTTTTATTGGTTCCACCCGTGATTGCAGCCGTTTTCCATTTATGGGCTATTATTGATGCTGCTAAGTATACGCCGCCTAGGTATTAACGGTTATACCAAAAAGTATAACCAACCAGTCAGGCTGAACATACTCAGCACAGTAGACAGCACAACGGTGGCCGCAAGCGTTGCTTGTCGGCTGTCGAGTTGTCTAGCAACAAGATAGGCATTAACGCCCAAAGGAGAGGCACTCATTAAAGTCACTACCTGAACTTGTTGAGTTGCCAACCCTAAATAAGTGGCAAAGAGATAAACCAATCCCGGCAGTAGCATCAGTTTTACTGAACTTAGCCATATTGCACCGTGTAATTTACCTCGTACGCCATACTGTACCAAACTCGCACCTAAAATAAATAGCGCCCCAGGAATGGCGGGTTTTGCCAACCAACTAAAGCTTTCAAGTATTAAGCTTGGTAGTTTTAACCCAGCAACGTTTAATATCAAACCACCCGAAATACTTATCACTATTGGATTTAGCAGCAGGGGTTTGACAATATCCACCTTATTTTTGTGTCTTGCTGCCAGTAAAAATGTCATAAAAAACAGCATCGCACTATGGAATGTAATAATCATAAATACCATGGCAGCGGCTTGCTCACCGAGTGCCATTAAGATAATCGGCAATCCGACTAACACGGTATTAGAGTAGGTGCCACTTAATGCCAATGCTGCGCTGTCTGCTTTTGAACGATGTTGTGCCTTGAAAAGAAATAGGTATAAGCCTACATAAGTCAGAGCGACTGGAAGATAAAAGGATAGTAACAATGAGCCCGTCGCGAGGCTTTCCAGATCTGCTTGCACCATACTGCTAAATAACAGCACAGGAATACATAAATTAAAGATAAAAGTACGCAAGCCATCAAGCTGATTGATGGCAATAAAGCCTATCTTTGCACTCAAAAACCCAGAAATAACGATAAAAATGAGAGGAAATAAGATCTCAACAGGCGACATGCGCTGACCAACAATCGAGTGGTTAAAAGGTCATTCTATCAATGAATGCTTAGCGGACGCTACTTAGGTATAATAAAACAAGGTGATTTAGTTAAGAAGTAAAGATGGAATACCAGTTTATTCGTGACCCACTTTCTGGGTTTCGAGCTCGCTTAAATGACGAGCATGCGTTGATAGGTCGGTGGCTGAGCGAAGAGCTTGCACATGAGCGTATTGTCAGCCTGCTGACAGAGATTGAAAACCTGCCAAATCAAAAAGAAGAGCTTGTGTTGGCTGGTAAAGAGATCCGCGCCACATTTACGCCGCAAGAAGCATTATTTGAAAGCCACGCTCTGTTTCATGAAAGTGATGACATAGCGCAGTACCAAGAAGACGCACTGGCTTTAGATGAGTCGGGTATGATGGCGGTGTGTGGCTATGAAGACTTTTTACCAATGCTGGTAGAGTGGGCTGAATTTACCAAAGCTAAATAACCTGAGCTGGGGATAATTAATGCCTTTCTACCAGCAAGTTTTAGCGCTAACTGCGTT
>NZ_PNDS01000018.1 GCF_005886535.1 Pseudoalteromonas sp. S2755 | reverse complement strand
CTCTCCCAGCTGAGCTATAGCCCCACATTACTAGGATAACATTGTTTGCTTTACCAAACTTCTTATTGAGGCAAGGCATTAAGTGAGGACGTTTAGTCTTTCCTAAACGACGAGCTTAATAACGCAGCATCGGCAAGAGGTGGTGGGTCTGAGTAGACTTGAACTACCGACCTCACGCTTATCAGGCGTGCGCTCTAACCAGCTGAGCTACAGACCCAAACAATGTTTGTGTTCTCTAATTCTAATCAACAATCATCTGTGTGGACA
>NZ_PNDS01000178.1 GCF_005886535.1 Pseudoalteromonas sp. S2755 | reverse complement strand
AACAAATTGAATTAATTCTCTAATCAATTTGAAGGGTGAAATAGCATATTAGCTTCGTTAAAAATTTCTCATTTAGAACAACTAAATAGCAAAATTTTTGCCTTGCCTATATGGATATAGGTACCTTAGCGGTAGCAGGACGCGAGAGCGGTGCTACTAAAGCTATTTCTCCGCTTCAAATAGCTCATTTAATTAATACAATTGGTATAAACTCATGAATTTTATTTCTAACTCAGAGTGAATTGGTATAATCCGCCGCACTGATTTCGATCAAAGCTTTTTTGCACTGTGTGTGAGAGAGTGATCACCATTCAATGAAAGAATAACTAGCTGAGTTCAGAATGAAAAAACACAAAAAGAACAAAGAGATTATGATGCTACCTTTGCTGTTTGTAGTGATCTTAATGTGTGTGGGTGGCCATTTTATTTTGCAACCTAGCTACAAAGATAGCCACATCGTCGAGTACTCTCTAGCTGCACTGCCGTTTTTAATGTTTGCCGTCGTGATTGTCGCTATTAAAATAGCCATAAAAGCAGATAACGATGAAAACAATGAGGGTGAGGGCTAAAGTATCCCTCACATTGGCTATAGAGGATGATAACCAAACCACAACGGGGTAAGCGGTGTTGATTGGCCACTGTGGGTGAGCTTGATATTTAATTTTTGATCAAATAAATCAATCGTAAAGCAGTCATCTACATCATGTAAATCGTCTTTATGAATATGACTAAAGCCACTAAGCAAATACGCTTTTGCTTTCTCTTTTGCTTCATGTGCACTCGTTGCAACGAACAGCCCAAAGTCATGCGCCTCAGCTAAACTATCCGGCTTATATCCCCCCAAGTTCACAAAGTACAAATGCTCAGCTTGCTCAACTCGCTCTTCAGTAAGTTCAATGGCATAGCCATCGGCATGTTCAATGATTGTGTAGCTGTCCATATGCACCGAGTTTTTATCACCAACCCATTGCTGCTTTAATTTGGGATAAGCTTCTTCAATTGTATTTGCCGCGACAAAGCGCACATCATGCATTTCAATATGGCAACCTTGAATACGGCCACCTAGGTATACAACAAACAACTTCACTTTGACTCTCCACTCCTTTAAAACCCAAGTATACTCTCAACTCAAAGACTTGGCTTTATTGAGTTAGATGATTATTCTGAATAAACATTCTCAGTGAAGGACAATATAATGAAAAAAACATTCCTCGCGCTTTTGGCTAGCTTTAGCCTGTCATCAACAGCTCAAGTAACCTTAATTCACAATGTAAATGGTTATACACCGACTAAATCACAGCAAGTTGAGCGCTTTTCTTCTTTGGTCATTAAAGACGGTAAAGTCGTAAAAACGAGTCCAAAGGATCTCAGCGCCCAATACCCGAGTGCAACTAAGTTTGATGGTGAGGGAAAAACCCTATTACCTGGTTTAATTGATGCGCACGGTCATATCATAGGCCTTGGCAATAATTTACTCACACTCGACGTGCGCGGTAGCAAAACCATTGCAGAAGTAGGAAAGCGGCTTAGCCACTACGCAAAAGCCCATGAAGGTGAATGGATAATAGGTCGAGGCTGGGATCAAACCTTATGGCCTGGCGGACAGTTCCCAACCGCAGCCGATCTCGACAAATACGTAAAAGATAAGCCCGTCATGCTCACTCGAGTAGATGGTCATGCTATTTGGGTAAACTCAAAGACGATGGCGCTTGCCAACATTTCGAAATCAACAAAGACGCCTGAAGGCGGTGAAATCATTACACTGAATAGCGGTATGCCGAGCGGGATTTTTATCGACAAGGCAGAAGATCTTATTCGCACTCATGTCCCTGCTCAGTCGGTTTCTCAGGTAAACGAGGCGCTGAATAAAGCCGGAGCACACTTGCTGAGTTTAGGCATTACCTCAGCTCATGATGCTGGGATTGACCACACCACGTGGCAGGTTTACCAAGCACGCGCCAAGGAACACTCAATGCCTCTACGCGTCTACGCTATGCTCAGTGCAAGCTCCCCCAAACTCGCGGAGATGTTAGACGCCGGAGTAATCAAAGATACACGAGATCAACTCTCTATTCGTAGTGTAAAAATTTATGCTGATGGTGCACTTGGCAGCCGAGGTGCGGCACTTATTCGCGACTATCATGATCGCAAAGGCCACAAAGGGCTGATGCTCGAAAATCAAGCGACGCTTGAAGCATTGATCACCCAAGCCATACGCAGCGGCTACAGCGCACACACGCACGCCATTGGCGATAGAGCGAATCGCATCGTGCTCGACTCATACCAACACGTTTTTAAAAAAGCAGGTGGCAGACTGCTCAGAAATCGTATTGAGCACGCACAAATTGTCCATCCGGATGATATCCCCCGCTTTAAGAAGCTAGATATCATTCCATCAATGCAGCCTGTGCATGCCACATCTGATATGCATATGGCTGAAAAGCGCCTAGACGACAAACAACTTAGCGGCGCTTACGCCTGGCAAACATTCTTAAAGCAAGGAAGTAGAGTGGCGGCGGGTTCTGACTTTCCGGTAGAGCTTGCAAACCCCTTCCATGGCCTGCATGCCGCTATCACCAGACAAGACCATCAAGATTTACCCAAAGATGGCTGGCGCCCAACAGAAAAGCTAACCAGAGAACAAGCACTCCAAGCATTTACTGTTGATGCTGCTTATGCTGCATTTCAAGAATATAAACTGGGAAGTTTAGAACAAGGAAAGTGGGCCGATTTTATTTTAATCGACCAAGATTACTTTACCGTAACCGAAGATAAAATTGATGATATTAAAGTCGAGCAGACGTGGATTGCAGGTGAACTGAAATATCAGCGTTGATTTTTTTGTAATTTAACCAAGTGGTAGGTGTTAACTAGTGCCAATAGACCATTAGTTAATGCCACCGGCCAAGCTTGGATAAGTGCGCCATAGGCGGTAAAACAAATACAGCCCATTAAATTGAACCAACGCAACTTAGCAACATCGCTCATCATCAAAGAAACGACCAAAAAAGCAGAGGCTAAATAGCCTAAATATTCCCAACTCATTTGTCCTCTCCCCTAAGTTGCGTTAGCATATAGTTTATGCTCGGATTTACGTATCGAGCAGAATAAAAAGGCTAACCCACAAGCCCCTAGAAATTAGCACCAATAAATTAGCTCTAACACGGGAAGTGGGGGTTTAATGGTAATATCGTTTATTAAATTCTTCGCCACAGCGCTGAGATAAAACCGATACTACTTAAACGGTGTGAGTTAGCGTAAAACTGAAAAATTCATGCTAACGTCATTATAGTTTAATAAATAGGACATTTGTCCGAAGAGCCATCTAGATGTTTCAATATCATTTTTCAACCAATTTGGTCGAACAGTTACTCGCTTTTGCTGGTAATAGTTTTCAGCACAGCAAAAAAGAAGTCTTGATCCACCAAGATGAACCATTGAGTAAACTCATATTGGTGACCAGTGGTACTGTGTCTTTTAGTTATGATGTCGGTAACGGCCGCCGCTTATTGCTCGGTCAGCTGGACTGTAACAACACGCTAATTGGTGAAATCGAAGCGCTGAATCACCAGCCTTGTATTTATACCGTGACTTGCTTGAGTGATGTAACCTATCACCTCATTGAGCTAAAGTATTGGCGAAAATTACTGCTAGAGCAACCGGAACTGAGCCTGTATACCGCGCAGACCATCGCCGCTAAGTTTACTGAAAATCAAAAGATAAATTTAGACAAGTTGCTGCTCCCGCTTAGCTACAACATCGCTAAAGATTGCTTATTACGTGCAGAGAATTCAAATCCAACTTTACTTCGTGCCTACTCAACGGTAAGTGCTGAAGCCGAAAGATTTGCGACCACTGAGCGTGCATATCGTCGGGTGGTCAGTGAATTGGTCGAAAAGGGCTTGATAGTACGCAGTAGTGAAGGCTTAAAGCCAGTCGATGTTGATGCGCTTGAGGATTTTGTTGATAGCTTCGCGCAAGCTTAATCTTTCTCGATAAGGATATCTAGGGCGAGTACTTGCTCGCCCTGGAGTACTGATTAACTCATTTTGCAAATAGGTGTTTAATATTTGCTAAGTCTGACTTTCCATCCACTAATTCTTCCGGTGTTAAACCTGACAGCTCGTGAGGGAATACCAACCACTCATCAGACTCGTGGATAAAGTAGTCTGGTGTCATTGGCACTTTTTTATTTGCAGGCTTGTAGTATGGACAAGCAACGCGAATATCGCTAGGCAAGTTCAAACGCATTAGCTCTGCAAGCTTTTCTTTCAACGCAAAAATGCTGCGACCAGAGTCAAACACATCATCAACGATTAGTAATGAGTCGCCAGCATTTGCATTTTCAACGATGTAATGCAGGCCGTGTACTTTGATTTCTTTAGATTGCTTACCAATGCCATAGTAAGAAGAAGTACGCACTGCGATATGATCAGTTTCTATGCCTTTGTAATCGTAGTATTCTTGAACTGCGATACCAATAGGCGCACCACCACGCCAAATACCGATAATAAAGTCAGGTCTAAACCCGTCTTCATAAACTTTAGCGGCTAAGCGAAATGAATCTTCTAGCAATTGTTGCGCTGTGATATAGCACTTATCTGACATAAATACCCCGTTAGGAAGCCCGTGTGATGGTGACAAGCAGCAAGTGCTGCCAATTGATACCAATTACAATTATTTGCAAGCTATAGGCACTTGTGTGATTGGTATAACCGAATATTTTAACGTAAAGCGCAATAAAATGCTGCAATAATAGTGTCTTTTTATTTTCATTTTTTGATTTGGGGAGCCGTATCCTAAAGTTAAAGATCGCCGTTTGAACAGACACCTGCATAGC
>NZ_PNDS01000177.1 GCF_005886535.1 Pseudoalteromonas sp. S2755 | reverse complement strand
CCTTGCACGACCTGCGTGTGGGGCTACACAGAAGCAATGCTACTCAAGCGCTGCCCTTTGGGTTCACCTGAGTGCGCTTTGTTCATTGTTGCTCAACTTTTGCCTAGATTACTAGGCGGCAAGTCGAGCGTCGCTACCAAAACACACTTAGAAGAACAAAAATCAAACAGCGAAGGTCAACAGGCCCTAGATAAATTGGCATCATTACTCGTAATAAGCTTTGCCTTCTTCGGCCATTGCAAGTAGCGGCTCCGCAGGCGTAAACACAGGGTTGTCAGCTGCGTATGTTGATAGCTCTGAACACACCTTATTGGCGCCTTTTTTGTCCATGTAACTAAATGGACCGCCCAAGAATGGAGGGAAACCAATGCCAAAAATAGCACCAATATCGCCATCTCTTGCATTACGAATAATACCTTCGTCAAGACAGCGCGCAGCCTCGTTGAGCATCTGCGCAACGCAGCGGTTCGCAATTTCTTGTTTATTCAACTTAGGAGAAGGCGTGACACCGAGTAATTCATAGACTGACTCGTCCACTTGCTTGCCTTTTTTACCTTCATAGGTGTAGAAGCCACGGCCAGATTTGCGACCTAGACGTTTGCTATCTATCATACGCGCGAAGGCATCCGGCGCCTTAAAGCGAGCACCTAATTCTTTTTCTAGGATTGGCGCAATCTTAGAGCCAATGTCTACACCTACTTCATCAAGAAGCGCAAGAGGACCAACTGGGAAACCAAACTCAACCAAAGCTTGATCGATTTTCTCTATCGGCTCACCAGCAAGCAAAAGGTTTGCCGCTTCGTTAACATAAGGTGCCAGAATACGGTTTACGTAAAAACCAGCTTTGTCTTTTACGACGATTGGGGTTTTGCCTTGCTTACGGGCAAAAGCCACAGTGCGCGCAATAACCTCATCACTGGTGGTGTCGTGCGGAATGATCTCCACCAGTGGCATTTTTTCTACTGGTGAGAAATAATGCAAACCAATTACGTTTTCAGGACGCGTCGCTTTTGCCGCGATTTGGCCGATTGGTAATGATGACGTATTACTTGCAAATATTGTACTTTCACTACATTCGCGTTCAATATCCGCCACCATAGACTGTTTAAGGTCTAGGTCTTCAAATACGGCTTCAATGACCATGTCTGTGTGTTTAAAACCAGAGTAATCTGTTGTTCCCGTGATCATATTCAAAGTTGACTGCATCTCTGCCTTTGAAATAATACGACGCTTTTGGCGTTGCGTTAGGATCTTATAGCTGTAATTTAATGCGTTGCTAATGCCCTGATGCGCAACATCTTTAATACGTACCGGAGTGCCTGCTTTAACCGCACTAACATGGGTAATACCCGCGCCCATTAAGCCACCACCTAGCACTGCAACACGCTTCACAGGAGCAAGATCTTCACCTTGGAAATCCTTTTTCATTTCCGTTGTCGCAAAGAAAATTCCACGTAACGAGCGCGATACTTCTGACATCACTAAATCAGCAAAACCCTCAGCTTCGGTTTTATAACCTTTAAGCTTGTCTAGCTCTACAGATGCACGTACCGCTTTAATGATAGCGATTGGCGCTGGATAGTGACCACCCGTTTTTTTCTCAACATTTTCTTGTGCTTTTTTGAAAATGATATTACGTCCGAACGGGTTAGACTCTAGCAACTGACTAACTTTGTCTAATTTCGGTTTGCGAGGCTTAGGTTTACCTTTTCTAGCAAGCTTCACCGCTACGTCGAGCAAAATACTGTGCGGCACGGAATCGTCAACTAGGCCCGCTTTTTTCGCTTGCTTAGGTCGAACTTGTTTACCAGTTAGCATCCATTCAAGTGCTTTTTGAATACCAACTAATTTTGGTAGACGCTGTGTACCGCCACCTCCTGGTAATAGACCAAGCTGTACTTCAGGAAGACCCAGTTTGGTTTTACTGTCTTCACTACACACACGATAATCACAAGCCAGCGCAAACTCTAAACCACCACCAAGCGCTACGCCGTGGATCGCCGCTACAGTTGGGAATGGTAAATCTGCCAATTTAAAGAAGGTTTTATGGCACATTTCCGAAATCGCTAACGCATCTTCGCGGGTTTTAGCGCTATCCAGCATTTTAATGTCTGCACCAGCGATAAAGTTATCGTCTTTACCACTGATAAAAACCATACCCGTTACATCATCTTGTTTACTCTTTGCGATGATCTCTAATAATTCATCAGCAAATGTATCACGTAGGGTGTTCATCTTTTCGCCCGGTACGTCGATTGTAACGATGGCGACTTTATGGTCGTTTAATTCATAAGAAAATACTGACATTATGCGCTCTCCAATACGAATGCTGCTCCAAGACCACCTGCAGCGCAGGCAGTTGTCAATGCAAGACCACCGCCACGGCGCTTAAGCTCATGTAGGCTTTGCGTGATCAAGCGTGCACCAGTTGCGGCGAATGGGTGACCATATGCAAGTGAGCCACCAAGCACGTTAAACTTATCCATGTCAATTTCGCCAATTGCTTTACTGCGACCAAGTTTTTCTTGCGCGAATTTGTCTGAGCCAAACATTTTCATATTGGACAGCGCTTGCGCTGCGAAAGCTTCATGCATTTCTATCAGGTCAAGATCAGCAAGTGTAATACCCGCTCGGTCAAGTGCTATAGGTGTTGAATGTGCAGGACCCATCAACATATCTTCGTGTACGCCGATTGCAGAGAAGGCGAAACTACGCACATAACCTAAGATATCGTAGCCAAGCGCTTTGGCTTTGCTTTCGCTCATCATTAATACTGCCGCTGCACCATCGGTCAGTGGCGTTGCATTTGCTGCTGTTACTGAGCCGTGCTGTCTGTCAAATACAGGCTTTAACTTGGCGTAGCTTTCCAATGAGGAGTTTTCACGGATGTTATTATCTTTATCAATAAAGCTTTTGTATGGCTCAACATGGGCAGCCATCACTTCATTGTTTAATAAGCCTTCCGACCATGCTTTTGCAGCTAAGGTATGTGAGCGGTGCGCCATCGCATCTTGATCTGCACGGCTGATCCCGTGAGTCTTAGCCATTTGCTCAGCGGTTTGCCCCATTGATAAGCCTGTCGAATATTCCGCAACTGCAGGTGGCACTGGCAGTAAGTCTTTGAGTCTTAGCTTTGAGAAAATCTGTAAACGCTGCTTAAGCGTACGTGCTTTATTCAAGTCAACAAGGCTACCTGCAAGCTTTTTGCTCACGCCAATCGGTAACACTGATGATGAGTCCGCACCACCAGCAACACCGACACTCACTTGGCCCGAAATAATGCTCTCTGCAACGTTAGCAATCGCTTGGAAACTGGTTGCGCATGCACGTGATACAGAGTAAGCGTCAACAGAAACTGGCATGCCAGTGCCAAGCACGATTTCACGCGCAATGTTAGGTGCTTCCGGCATTTGTACAACTTGGCCGAATACCAGTTGGTCGATTTCTTTACGATCGAAATTCAAACGCTCAAGCATCTCGTTGACGACAATTTTACCTAAATCTAGGGCTGGAACGTGATGAAAAGCGGTAGCTTGCTTTGCGAATGGCGTACGCAGGCCGCTCACGATAGCGATTCGGTCGCCTTTTGATGTTTTTAGTATGTTTTGTTCAGACATGAATTTTGCTCTCCCGCTGACAGGTCTGACCTGTTAATTTCCTTCGATTCTAAACAACCAAATCGCAGTTGCCAATAGCAAAGCACGAAATGGCTGCTTTTTAAACCGTGAAAATCAACTTTAGATGTATTTTTAGTCGATCTCAAAGTATTTGAAATTGTTATTTAAAATTTATGAACTTTTCTAAAATTATGAGTCTAATCAACTTGATTATTCATTCAGCGTCCATATAACTATTTTTATTTTTGTCGGCTTAAAAGGCAGTCTCATGGCAGTAAACGAGTTTTCTCAACTAAAAGAATATTTAGATACCCAAATTTTAGGACAAAGTGCACTGACCGAATCCTTGCTTATCGCACTTTTAGCAGATGGACACTTATTGGTTGAAGGTCCTCCAGGTCTTGCTAAGACCCGTGCGGTAAATGCACTAGCTAAAGGTATTGAAGGCAGTTTTCAACGCGTCCAGTTTACCCCTGACTTATTACCTTCTGATGTGACTGGAACAGATATCTATCGCCAACAAACCAACGAATTTGTGTTTGAGAAAGGGCCGCTTTTTCATCATTTGATTTTGGCTGACGAAATCAACCGAGCGCCAGCCAAAGTGCAATCAGCGCTACTAGAAGCAATGGCTGAGCGCCAAATAACCGTTGGCAAAACAACGTATCCATTGCCTGAGCTATTTATGGTAATGGCGACGCAAAACCCGCTTGAGCAAGAAGGTACATATCCGTTACCTGAAGCGCAGCTCGACCGCTTTTTACTCCATTTGAATATTGATTACCCGGACGCAGAAACCGAGGTCGATATTTTGCGTCTCACCCGTGGCGAGGCGTTGGAGGAGTATCAAGCAACCTTCACACCTATTAGTCAAGCAACCCTATTTGAGGCCCGTAAAACCGTACTAAGCATGCATCTTGCTGAGCCACTAGAGCAATATCTTGTGCAATTGATTATTGCGACCAGACAGCCACAACGCTTTGATGCAACGCTTGCAAGCTGGATTGATTATGGCGCGAGTCCTCGAGCTACAATTGCGCTTGATAAATGTTCTCGTGCTCATGCTTGGCTACAAGGCAGAGACTTTGTCACACCAGAAGATATTCAAGCTGTGGTGCATAACGTGCTACGCCACCGTATCGTGCTGAGTTATGAAGCACAGGCGGATGGGGTCACCAAAGATCAGGTGATAAGTAAGATTTTAGAATTGGTTGCTGTTCCATAATACTATGAACGACATCAAGCAGTTTAATTCAGCCAGCTGGTTTAATGAAAGCCATAGTAATGGCGTCGAACTCGGCCTGAAAGAGCTACTTTTTTATAAGTCAAAGGCGCATTTACTTTCGCTCAAACCGAGAGGAAAAGTGAAAAGTGCTCAATCAGGGCAATACCTTGCACCGCACAAAGGTCGAGGTATGGAGTTTGCTGAAGTCAGACAATACCAATATGGTGATGATATTCGTGCGATTGACTGGCGAGTTACCGCACGTACCGGTGAAGCACACACGAAACTCTTTCAAGAAGAGAAAGAGCGACCCGTTTTTGTATTTTGTGACTTTTCCTCAAGCATGCTATTTGGTTCAAAGCTGTTACTTAAGTCGGTGCTTGCGGCACACTTAGGCATTTTGGTGTCTTGGGCTGCATGCCAACGCGGCGACCGTGTTGGTGGAGTGGTATTTAATGACAGTAATCACCACGAGCTCAAGCCGATTGCTCGCGACCGTGGAGTGCTTGCGCTAGCTCATCAGTTTTGTGCCCTGCACGAACAAGCATTAATTCAAAAAGAGACTCCCCCCTCGGGGGATCGTTTCAATGAGAATTTAAAACGACTTGTGCATCTGGCCAAACCCGGCAGCCTGATTTACCTCATTTCGGACTTTACGGAGTTGAATGACGAAAGCTTTAAATTGCTAGAGCGTGCCACTCGCCATAACGAAGTCATTGGTTGTATGGTGAGCGATCCTTTTGAGCATCATCTTCCTGAATACAGTCAAGCGATTGAGGTCTCAGCTGGCGAACAAAACTGGACATTGCCCTTGATGGACAAGCAATTTAGAGACAAATTCTCGCAAAATGCATCCGACTTTTTCAATCGAAGATTGGCGCTTCTCAAGCGCTCTGGTATGTCGTTACAAAAGTACGACGCGTCATTACCAATCGAATTACAAATCATGAGGGGTTAAATGCAAGTCAATCCACTCGACCAGCTTAATGATGTGGTCATCCCTCAAAGCGTGAGCTGGTGGCCACTTTCTTATCCAATGTGGGGAGCCATTTGTGTTCTACTCACAATATTTGGGGCTACGTGTTGGCTATTGTATCGTCGCCAGCAATTTTTAAAGGCAAAAAAGGAAGCCGTAAAACTGAGTCATTCGCAGGATAATGCCCAAGCATTACACACCATACTCAAACGTTTAGTAAAACATTATTATGGTGATACCGCTGCGAGTAAATCGGGCCAAGAATGGTTAACGCTGCAAGCAAGACTCACACGCGTTGAACTCACTCAGCAAGAGCTCGACTCGTTATATGCACCGACTCAAGACCCCGCACTCAGCGGTAAACTATGTCGTGCGATTAATACCTTCAAAGTGAAGGAGCGTCTCGATGTTTGAGTTTAGTTGGCCCCTTGCCTTCTTATTGTTACCTCTGCCTTGGCTAATTGCGAAGTTTAAACCAAGTATCGCGCAGACCAACATCAATATTCGTATGCCAAGTGCCGCAAAGTTACAACTCGCGAGCACAACTCAACTCAATAAGCGCGCAAAAGTAAGCCTAGTGGAAACACTCATCTGGCTACTATTGGTAACAGCAGCGGCAAACCCGACTTGGCTTGACGACCCAATCGTTGTGCCAAATGAGGGACGCGATATTATGCTTGCCGTTGACTTGTCGGCTTCAATGACAGAGCAAGATATGGAATATCAAGGTCGCTTAGTGGACAGATTGTCTGTCGTCAAAGCCGTTGTTAGCGACTTTATCGAAGCACGCCAAGGAGATCGTCTGGGACTTATTCTTTTTGGTGACACCGCGTTTTTGCAAACGCCACTCACCCGAGATTTAGCGACGGTTAGCCAAATGCTTAGTGAGGCACAAATTGGTTTAGTTGGACGCGCCACAGCGATTGGCGATGCTATTGGTTTGTCGGTAAAGCGTTTTGGTGAACGTGAACAAAGTAACAAAATCTTGATTTTGCTGACCGATGGTCAAAACACCGCTGGCAACCTTCAACCTGAAGAAGCACTGATCTTAGCCCGAGAAGAAGGCATAAAGATTTATACCGTTGGTGTTGGCTCAGATGGTAGACGCGGTTTTGGTTTATTTGGTTTTAATTCTATGGCTGGTAGTAGTATAGACGAGAAAACGTTGCAACATATCGCCAAAGAAACTGGTGGGCAATATTTTCGTGCAAAAGACGTGGAAGGCCTACAAAAGATCTACGCTATGCTCGATGAGCTAGAGCCGATTAGTGATGAAACACAGACTTTCCGTCCTAAGATTTCACTGTTTTATATTCCTCTCCTCGCGATACTCGGCTTGCTTTTTGTGGCTCAGCTCGGTGTTGTACTAAGAACAAAATTAAGAGGGTAAATAATATGATGGAATTTGAATTTATTCGCCCACATCTGCTTTGGCTTCTTATTCCTTGGGTGATATACAGTGCATTGCAATGGTCTAAAAAGTCCAATCAAGAATCAGCGCAACTTATCGCACCGCACCTGATGAAGGTGGTGATGGGAGCCGATGGTCAAAAACACCAAAAGCAAAGTAACTCTTGGTTTGGTATTGTGTTCTTTTTGTTGGCCATTATTGCGGTTGCAGGACCAAGTATTGAAAAACAAGAAGTACCGGTATTTAAAACTCAGGCACCTAGAGTGTTAGTGCTGGATATGTCTTATTCTATGTACTCAACCGATCTCGCGCCAAACCGCTTAACACAAGCGAGATTTAAAACTTTAGACATGCTAAAGCTATTTAAAGAAGGCGAAACGGGTTTAGTCGCCTATGCAGGCGATGCTTTTACCGTGTCGCCCCTCACAACTGATGTCACCACTCTTGAGAATTTGATCCCGAGCCTTCGTCCGGAGATCATGCCCTCAAAAGGCTCTAACGTGTATGCAGGCATCGAAGAAGCCGTTAGCTTGTTAACAGGTGCAAGTGCAACCTATGGTGACATTATTTTGGTAACCGATGGACTTGAACAAGAAGACGCAGAAGATGTACAAAAGCTTCTTTCTGACAGCCCATTTAAGCTGAGTATCTATGCCTTAGGTACGGCCCAAGGCGCACCAATCAAATTACCTGAAGGCGGCTTTTTAAAAGACCAATATGGTCAGATAGTCGTGCCAAAGTTATTCCCGACTCGACTTGAAAAACTGGCTAGAGTAAGGGGTGGAAAGTTTGCCAGCTACACAGCCGATAGTAGCGACATAGAGACATTTAAGCCTAATTTGGGTGCAAATACATCGGTGCTTAAGCGGGACCGAGAAAGTGCTAAGTGGCGAGTGGATGCGGGAATATATCTGCTGATTGTACTTATCCCACTTGCACTGCTATTGGTTCGAAATCACGCAGTTATGCTCAGTGCTTTGGTTGTTTTTGCGATGTTGCCGCAGCAAAAAGCGCTGGCGAATGAATGGACACAATGGTTTAAAAATAGCGACCAAAACGCACTACAGGCCTACCAAAATGAAGCATTCGATGAGGCCGCACTTGCCGATAATCCGGTACTAAAAGGCGCAGCCCTTTATAAAGCCGGAGATTACGAAGCTGCGGTAGAAACACTCGAACAAACAAGCTCAGTAGAAGGCCAATACAATTTGGGCAATGCGCTAGCACGGCTTGGTAAATTAGACGACGCAATTTCTGCCTACGAAAAAGCTTTATCCTTAGATCCTGAGTTTACGCAAGCGAAGGATAATAAAGCGTTAGTCGAAGCGTTAAAGGACCAGCAAGAGCAGCAAGACCAACAGGGTCAGCAAGACCAACAAGGTCAGCAAGACCAACAAGGTCAGCAAGACCAACAAGGTCAGCAAGACCAACAAGGTCAGCA
>NZ_PNDS01000176.1 GCF_005886535.1 Pseudoalteromonas sp. S2755 | reverse complement strand
TCTCATTTAGAACAACTAAATAGCAAAATTTTTGCCTTGCCTATATGGAGATAGGTACCTTAGCGGTAGCAGGACGCGAGAGCGGTGCTACTAAAGCTATTTCCCCGCTTCAAGATAGATCATTTACTTAATACAACTGGTATAAAACGGGTTGTACAATAGTTTCTGGATAGCGATAAATTAAAAATACTATTGCCTCTAGCATACCGATATTCAGGTAGAGTCGCGGCTTTTGTCAGGTGTGTTATATCACAAATGTGGTCATTGCCCAGACAATAATACCGATAATAAATACTAGACTGCCATATTGAAAGTGCCTCACCATTGGGAACACCGCTTTATCCGTGCGCTCAATAGACAAAGGATATTGCCAATGCGTTAACGCAAGTAAAAGTGGCTCGGCTTCTACGCTCATGCCAGAGAGTGAAACCGTCGCGCCATACTCAGTATCAAAGACCAAATCAACAACGTGATTACGACGAGTCGACGCGGTTAACATATCCAAGTCGCTGACTATAAACGTATTCCAGTGTACCTTTATATCGTTAACTTCATCCTTTGTTACCTCTCGTGCTTGTTTATCTGTAAACAGTAACGCAGGTAAAAACAAGCTATCTTCCTCAACCTTAATTTCGTTACAGGGTGAGTGATAGACAAAATAGTGTTTATTACTGATAAGTAAAGACGCCAACCAATAGCTCAAGTACGTGAGCACCAAAAATACCAAACCAGCTATGTAATTTTGTGACGAGTAAAGAATAAAGCAGGTCATTAGAGCAAAAGCCCCTGCCACCATCCAAGCAATATGCTGCTTATGCTTAGGCGTCGGTAGTGCACATCGTAATACAGAGAATCGCGCTTCAATATCGCGATTGCGATTCATAAACAAAGGAAATAATCTTGCAAGGCTAGTTGGAGTTGAGCGCGTAGCTGATCTTCTATTTGCATCCGCGCCTGCCGTTGGTTGAACGTTATGGTCAAGATCTGATGCAGACAAAAGCGCGGTGAGTTTATCAGCTTGCCGCAAACACGAAAATGAATAGACCGCAGGTTCTTCACTTTCTGAAAGATAACTTATACCAATATAATTGAGTTGCTTGTTACCACCCGAAGATACATCAGTCACTGTTGAAAGCGGTATCACACACTCGTCTATTCGCCGAATATTTATATTCAATAACGATAGTTGTTTAGTGATAACAAACTGCTTTTGTGCAGGGTCAAACATTAAACGGTTACGGTATGAAAATAGTAACAAAGAAATCACTAAGTAGATCAGAGCTTCCAAAAAGCTTGACCCGACTAAGTGAAAAACCGACGATAACAAGAATAAAATGGCAATGCCGTTAGTAACTGATTCACTGACTGACTTAAGTACTGAGGTTGATGTCATCCTACATTCCTTGAGTGACTAAAATTGAAACCTACGACTTCCGCAAGCTATCCAAATAAGCAGCGGGCTAAATTACAAAAAGTTAAGCGCTGAATATGGCGTTTATCGTACAGAAAAACGCCATAATTCTCAATGACTCACACCTATCTGAAGCTTTACCTAAACAATACGGTTTCTTTATTAAACCATTTAACGCAGCACACGAGTAACCCCGCCGCTAAAACGGCTGAAGCGCCAAAAATTAATGCGACGTAACCATAATCAACCGTGCCTTTAATGATCTCTTTTATCGCTAATGCGACATTGGTAATTGGGATCAATGCGGTTTTTGCGGTTAATTCCATATTTGGCATTAAGGACATAACAATAGGTATGAAGATCCCCATGCTAAGTGGCCCCATGTAGTTTTGTGCTTCTTTAAAGGTTCTGGCGTAAATTGAAATGGCAAGTGTTAGCGATGAAAGCATCACAGCAACAGGGAGCAACAACGCAAAAATCAACACAAAGTCTAATAATGCAACCGACGAGAAGGCGTTTTTAATAACGTCTAGTTCGACAAAGCTACTGGCAATCCCTATCCACAGCGCCATGCTGGAGACCGTGATAAGCGCACAGAATATTGAACTGCTCAATACAGTTAAAAACTTACCTAGCACCAGCTCTGTGCGAGAGATTGGTGTTAATAGCAGCGTCTCTAAGGTACCACGTTCTTTCTCTCCGGCTCCTAAATCAATAGCTGGATAGCTTGCCCCCATCAATACCAGCGGAATCAACATATAAGGGATAAATGCACCTAACTTCTCGCCTAGATTTTCGCGTTTGTCAGCAGTATCCACTTTAGTAATCGATATAGGCTGGAGCACTGCCGCTTGCTCCGCTTGCGACAATCCCAGTGAGGTTAACTTCTCCGCTCTGAGTTCATCAGAAAACGTCTTAGCAAGTTTAGACAAACGATCGTAAATAAAGTTGATAGATTGTGCATCGTTAAACACGATTTTCCATTCACTTTTTACGCCAGACTCCAGATTTTCAACCGGATCGGATGGAATAAAAACCCCAACATCGATCACACCACTTCGTACCGCGTCACTCAATGCTTCGACGCTATCAAGCTTGAGCTCACCAGTATATTTCTTAAAACTTTTA
Source organism: Pseudoalteromonas sp. S2755 (assembly GCF_005886535.1). Taxonomy (GTDB): domain Bacteria; phylum Pseudomonadota; class Gammaproteobacteria; order Enterobacterales; family Alteromonadaceae; genus Pseudoalteromonas. Next base: position 5,990 of record NZ_PNDS01000176.1, on the reverse strand, counting down.
TGATAAAAAACCTGCTCAGAGAACTTTTCAGCATAGGCTTCATTTGCGATGTAATACGTATGAACTTCTTGCTCCGCTTCCATAGCGGCTTGTGATGCCATAAAGCCTACTAACGCCATAATCACGGGGAATACCAACATCGGCAGTGCAATCACAAAGAATAGTGTTTTGCGGTCGCGCAGCAGCTCTCTAATTTCTTTTAAAAATACCTCAAACATGCTGTGCTCCCGTCAACAAGTTCAAAAATGCCTGATTTAGCTCTTCACTTTGCCCTTTCGTTTTGAAATCAGCCAAACTGCCATCAAAGCAGGTGATCCCTTTATCAATAACAGACACCCTATCGCACAATAACGCGACTTCATCTAAGTGATGGGTAGAAAATATAACGGGTGTACCACGCGCTTTGAGGTCGCGAATAAACGAGATAACCGTTTGTGTAGTCATAATATCAAGGCCAGTCGTAGGCTCATCTAGTACCACTACTTTAGGGTTATGTACCACCGCCCGTGCAATATTGGTCTTTTGTTTCATACCGGTCGATAGGTGTTCAGCCCTTTTATCTAGAAAGGTTTCCATCTCTAGGCGCTGAAATAGCTCATCACATTTCGCTTTTAATGCTTTTCCTTTTAAACCATGAAGTCGTGCAAAATATTCAACATTTTCTTTGGCGGTAAGACGTCCATATAAACCAGTTGACCCTGATAAAAAACCGATGGCTTTGCGTGCAACAACAGGCTTTTTCACAATATCCTGACCATCCACTAAGATAGTACCTGCATCCGGCGTCAGCGCAGTTGAGAGCATACGCAAAGTGGTGGTTTTTCCCGCCCCATTGGGGCCTAGCAATCCAAGTACTTCGCCTTGTCCACAGTGCAGGTTAACCTCTTCTACACTGTGAAAAAAGCCATCACGCTCGCGAGGATCCGTCTGACTCTTTTTCTTTTTGTGTTCGCGAGTCAGGGCGAAGCGTTTTTTTAATCCATTGATAGCTATCATGCTATTTCCTTCTTTTCGGCCTGAAATAGTCCGTATTTTGATAAAATTCTAAATCTTGTGGCTCATGCCAGTTTGGGATCCCAAGCAGCGGAATGGGTGACATTTTGGTATTGTCTTCAAGCAGCCCGTCATTGATCAGTGCGACCAATTTGTCATCTAACCAACGATATTGTTCGCTTAATGAAAGTTGCCAAAATGTGGCATCGACATTGATACACACCAGTTTTCCCGTCAGCCCAATAAAGGGATTGGTTAGCATCTCGTAGTTTGCGTGACCAAATACGAAAGGTTTTAGGTTTTGCTGCCATTCTGAGCGATTATCGTAAAATACATTCTGCCATTGGTGTGATTTAAAGGCATCACGCCATTTATCATCATCGATTGCCAACACCAAACCACACTCATCAAAGAGTGTTAACGCATTGCGCTTTTTACTCCGCTGCTTTAAACCAAACTGTGCTATTTCTTCGATATGTAGGGCATTTAACAAAGCTTTTGTTTTTGGGAATAAACACCAAATCAACGCACCAAATAAGTCGTGCCAGTTTTGACTACGCGTCGGTACCTGATGGGTTTCAAAGATAATCTCTTCATAGTATTTATCGCCAAAGTCTATCGTTTCATCGGCCACAAAGCGGGTATCATACTGCTGCAAGCTAATGCTGTTTACGTGCGAAGACAACCACTCGGGGCTTGGCCAGTCTTGTTGACTTTTTAAGTCAAAAAGCTGATTTAAATGGGAAAATGGCTCAGCATGTAAACATGCAACCTGCCACGCCTCAGGCGCTGTAAACTTTTTCATTTGATTGAGATACTTATCATGCAATTAGCCGACTATTTTACTGAAGCGCCTGATACTTGGCAAAAGCCAATTGTAAATGAGCGTAACAGGCTAAATCGCATGCTAAAATTAAGGTAGTTATTAAAAATTGTGCTGTGCTTTATACCAGCTACGGATTTTCATTAATTTCTATCTCCTCTAGCCGTCTTGTCCCGCTCGAACTTTTACGCATTTTATGTTACTACTTATGGGTTCCTAACAAGTAAAAGAAAGGCAATTATGAAACTTAAACTGACGCTCAGCGCTTTATCTATGGCGGTGCTGGCGGGCTGTGTTAGCACTAGCAACAGCCCCCAAGACATCGATACTGCATACAATAGTATTAATGATGCTCAACTCAGAGCCCATATTAAAACCCTTGCCTCTGACGAGTTTGGCGGCCGTGCTCCGTCAACAAAAGGTGAAGAGCTAACGCTTGCTTATTTAACCAAACATTTTAAAGCGCTTGGCTATCAGCCTGGTAATGGCAACAGCTTCTTGCAAGAAGTGCCGCTTGTTTCGCTTGAAGCCGATCCTAATATGACGTTAACAATCGGTGGCAAAAACTACGAATATAAAAAAGACATGGTGATGGGCTCGGCCCGTATCAGCGAACTCGAGTCAATCAAAAATTCAGAGCTGGTTTTTGTTGGCTATGGCGTAAATGCTCCAGAGTACGACTGGAATGACTACGAAGGCCTAGACGTGACAGGCAAGACAGTGGTGATGCTAGTGAACGATCCAGGTTTTGCTAATCCTGAGTCGGGTAAATTTACCGGTGAAGCTATGACCTATTATGGTCGTTGGACGTACAAATACGAAGAAGCTTCACGCCAAGGCGCAGCAGGTGCGATCATTATTCATGAAACAGCGCCGGCTTCTTATCCTTGGAGCGTAGTTGAAAACTCTTGGAGTGGCCCACAGTTTGGCTTCCAAAAAGAAAATAACAATATGGACCGCGTTGCGGTTGAAGGTTGGGTAACGGTAGACGTTGCTAAAGAGCTGTTTCAAAAGGCTGGACTTGATTTTGACACTGCAAAGAAAAAAGCTGCTGAAGGCGCATACCACGTTGATATGGGCAACCTAAGCGCGTCAGTTACCGTCAAAAACACCATCAAAAAATCAACTTCGTATAACTTTATCGCCACCCTACCAGGTAGCAAAAAGTCTGACGAGCACATCATCTACTCAGCACACTGGGATCATTTAGGTACCGATCCAAACCGTAAAGGCGACCAGATCTATAACGGTGCGCATGATAATGCCAGCGGTACAGGCGGTATGATTGAGGTAGCCGAAGCCTTTACTAAACTGCCAACCCGCCCTAGCCGTTCAATTACGTTTTTGGCTGTGACGGCTGAAGAGCAAGGTCTATTAGGCTCAAAATTTTATGCTGCAAACCCTGTTATTCCAGCAGAGAAAACCGTTGCTAACATCAATATGGATAGCCTAAATTTATTGGGTAAAGTAAAAGACATCAGCGTAGTTGGGATTGGCAAATCCGAACTCGATGAAATGCTAGAAACCGCAGCAAAAGCGCAAGACCGTGTCGTTTCGGGAGATCCACGTCCTGCCGCTGGTGGTTACTATCGCTCTGATCACTTCGCATTTGCGAACATGGGTGTGCCTGCAATGTACGCCGGTGGTGGAACCGAAGCACGTGACGAAGAGACTGAAACCTACCGTAAACGTATGGGCTTAGTATTGCGCGGTTGTTATCATCAGCCTTGCGATCGCTACCGTGAAGAGTGGGATTTAAGCGGAGCGATACAGGATCTACAGCTGTTCTTTAAAGTTGGCTATGATGTCTCTGAGCAAGACGCGTGGCCGAAATGGAAAGCAACGGCAGAGTTTCAAAGAAAATAATGCAAATGATATTGATTTTCATTTGAAATAAAATTAAAGTGCAACTTAGACAATACACGGGTTGCACTTTATGTTTTCATCTCTACTTCGATACTCTCAACCAGCACATGGCGCTAAGGTGAGTTTATTGTTCAACAAGCGGTTGATTTTACCCCTCGTTATTATTGTACTAATGGCATTTGAAACGGCGAGACCAATTGTGGTCAGTGCGCTGAGTGATGCATTCTTTCAAGTCAGCGTTTTTGTAGCCGCTACCCTGCTCGTGTACTACTTTCTTGTTGACAGAATTCCACAGCTTAATCTCAGCTATCTGAGTACCAAATCCCCTATTCTCGAAATCGCCATGGCGTCAATATTGGGCGCACTGCCCGGCTGTGGTGGTGCAATTATCGTGGTCACCCAATTTACCAAAAAACAAGCGAGCTTTGCTTCAGTCGTCGCTGTGCTTACTGCGACGATGGGAGATGCTGCGTTTTTGCTACTCGCCAAAGAGCCCCTGACAGGCCTCACTATCATCGCGATGGGCGTTTGTGTGGGTATCGTGAGTGGGCTATGTGTGCACTTAATTCATAAACCCGACTTTTGTGTCCCGCAGACCATCAATGAGGTCGAAGAAGAAACCTTACACGCGAGCCGTGCGTTTAGTCTAAGCCGTAAGGTGTGGAAGCTGGGCTTACTGCCTAGCCTTGCAATTGCGCTCGCGATTGCTTTTAACGTCGACTTAGCACCTTTTGATACAGAAATTGCATGGCTTGGAGCAGCATTGTGTCTTTTTGCTGTGTGTGTGTGGGCACTTAATTCAAAAGGCGTAAGCTATAAAGATATCACCTGTGAAGAAGGTGAATGCGACCCTCCGTCAAAACTCACTAGAGTGCTACAGGACACGCACTTTGTGACCGCTTGGGTCGTTGCAAGCTTTTTGCTTTACGAGCTATCTACCGCGTATTTAGGGCTTGATCTCGCGGTTTGGTTTAAAGACTATGCGCTGTATGCACCACTGGTGGCCATTATTGTCGGATTATTACCGGGCTGTGGCCCCCAGATTGTCGTAACAACGCTTTACCTACAAGGCATCGTGCCATTTAGTGCCCTGGCGGCCAATGCCGTTGCTAACGATGGCGATGCGTTATTTCCAGCGATAGCACTGGCACCAAGGGCGGCGCTATTTGCCACCATCTACTCTGCAGTGCCTGCATTTATCGTGGGTTACGGCCTCTACTACATTAACTTGGCTTAATACTTGAGTACGTCGAAGAAGTGATGTGACGTGAGCTCATACACGATCTGGCAGTTTAGGTTAAGAGTTCAACCAAATCTTACCGCTCGTAACTGATTAATGGCCGAAAAGAGCGAATAGTGGGCGGTCAAATAAACTTTTTTTTGGACAAAAGTGTTTTAGGTCATCGGTTGTATTAGACGAATTTCGAATAAAAATTTCTATCGGCTAATGCCGCATTAAGGTATGAGTAACGTTTGGCTATACTTGAGCGAAGCCAAAATGCCAAGTGTTGCGAATCACTCTTAAGTCCTTTGTTAGCACTAAAAGTACTCTTGACCAACACTTTGTAGCACAGAAAGCATTGCCAACACTTCAGATGCTACATAGCTACCATTATTGCCTTCGAAACCATAGCGCCATGAAACGAAATGTTTACTGTTTGTTTCGAAGAAACTTTCAGCAGATAACCCCATATCTAGAGCATCGAACTTGCTCACTATTTTCTCTTTGTACTCACAAGGTAAACCACCAAACAAATTCTGTAAGTTATGACCTTGTTGGCTAGCGCTGCCTATGCCTCCTTCGTATTGAACAACCCCTTCGCAGTACACAGAAGGTTTTTTAAAAACTGTCTTTCCATCAAAACATTTCAAATATAATTCAAGCGCGAAACTAGCATTTACTATAAAAGGCGCACCGCGATACTTCATTAACTCTGATTCATGTAATACGTCTGCCGCAATATGAAATACTTCTGCCTGATAATAAATTTTAGGTTCTACTTGCCTTACCACTTTCATCGTAACCTCATATAGTGCTAACGCCCCAAGCAGGGCTACTTTTAAGCTGGCTAAAATTACGGGAGCCGGCTTAAAATTGTCCCGTTGACTTGGCTTGTTATGTACCAAAACCTGATTTGTCGATAACGACTTTTTTGAAGCTATTACCTTCATACTTATACGCTGATAACACTATAGCATCACCACGGCGGGATCACACTTTGTAAAAAGGCTTTAACACCCGCCTCTTTTCTGATCTAATAACGTCCACATTATCACTATCTACTTGTTAATTATGTCGTTATTTAGC